>DUZK01000210.1 GCA_013349495.1 Deltaproteobacteria bacterium | reverse complement strand
ATAATAATATGTGCTTCCGCTCCGTTCAGATGAACGGAGCGATACTTTGAGCGTTAGTTTTTTTGCCGGAGTTTTTATGTACGAAGATCACATCGGAAATACCCGCATTTCAAAGCGCATTCGGATCATGTCGTTTATATTTCTTAAGAATTTTCTTGAATCAAATCATAAATTCCAAAGAAAGGAGGTAATACCCCATGAAAATTAGACCCATGAATGACAGAGTTTTGGTATTGAGAATGGAAGAAGAACAGAAAACAACAGGCGGCATCATCATTCCGGATACCGCCAAAGAAAAGCCCCAAGAGGGAAAGGTTGTCGGTGTCGGCCCCGGAAGTATGGGAGATGACGGCAAGCGGGTACCGCTGGATGTAAAGGTCGGTGACCGGATTCTTTTTTCAAAATACGCCGGTACCGAAATCAAGATTGACAATGTGGAGCATCTTTTCATGAAAGAAGAAGATATTTTAGGGATTTTAGAATAATTGAAACCGTGAATACGTGAATAAAGGAGGACGAAAAAAATGCCTGCAAAGATGATTTTATTCGGTTCGAGCGCCAGAGAAAAACTTCTCAACGGCGTCAATACCCTGGCGGATGCCGTAGAGGTGACCCTCGGCCCTCGCGGTCGGCACGTGGTCCTGGAGAAAAGTTACGGGTCCCCGACCGTGACAAAAGACGGTGTTACGGTTGCCAAGGAAATAGCACTTGAGGATAAATTCGAAAACATGGGAGCGCAAATGGTCAAGCAAGTCGCTTCCAAGACCAGCGATGTGGCGGGAGACGGCACCACAACGGCTACAGTGTTGGCGAGATCCATTTACAACGAAGGACAGAAACTGGTTGCCGCCGGCGAAAATCCCATGTCCATTAAACGGGGTATCGACAAAGGTGTAGAAGCGGTTGTCAGAGAGCTTCAAAACATATCGAAACCGGTCAAAAGTAAGAATGAGATCGTTCAGGTCGGGGCGATATCGGCCAACAACGACGAGCTTGTGGGCAAGCTCATATCCGAAGCCATGGATAAGGTGGGGAAAGAGGGTGTGATCACTGTTGAAGAAGCCAAATCCATGGAAACGACCCTGGAAGTGGTGGAAGGGATGCAGTTTGATCGCGGATACCTGTCTCCTTATTTTGTAACAGATCCTGAAAAGATGGAAGCCAATCTTGAAAGCCCCTTTATCCTGTTGAATGAGAAGAAGATCAGCAATATGCAGGAACTTGTTCCCCTGCTGGAGCAGGTGGCAAAAATGGGCAAGCCCCTTGTGGTGATTGCCGAAGATGTGGAGGGAGAAGCCCTGGCCACTTTGATCATTAATAAATTGCGGGGAACCTTGCGTGCGGTGGCAGTCAAGGCCCCGGGTTTTGGTGACAGACGAAAGGCCATGTTGGAGGATATTGCGGTTCTGACCGGCGGTCAACTCATCTCAGAGGACATGGGGATTAAGCTTGAAAAAGTCACGGTAAAGGATCTTGGAAACTGCAAGAACATTAAAATCGACAAAGATAACACCACCATTATCGGAGGAGCCGGTTCAAGGGATAAATTGGAAGGCCGCATCCGCCAGATTCGAAGCCAGATCGAAGAGACCACCTCCGACTATGACCGGGAAAAACTCCAGGAACGCCTGGCCAAGCTGGTGGGCGGCGTGGCGGTGATCCAGATCGGTGCGGCCACCGAAACCGAGATGAAGGAAAGGAAAGCCCGTGTGGAGGATGCCATGAACGCCACCCGCGCAGCGGTGGAAGAAGGTATCGTGCCGGGAGGCGGCGTCGCCCTGGTCCGATGCATTGAGGCATTGGATAAGGTCAAAGCTCCTGCGGCTGAAAAACCGGGCATTCGGCTTCTCAAACGTGCGCTATCCGAACCCTTACGACGGATTGCCGCTAATGCAGGCTACGAAGGATCCGTGGTATTTAATGCCGTTGCGGCCGGCAAAGACGATTATGGATTCAATGCCGAAAGCGGCAAATATGAAAACCTGGTGGCGGCCGGCGTCATCGACCCCACCAAGGTGGTTCGATTCGCCCTTCAAAATGCTGCATCGGTTGCCGGACTGATGCTCACCACCGAGGCCTTGATTACTGAAAAGCCGATAAAGAAAAAGGCTCATAGTATGCCGCCCGGGGGAATGGATGAAGGCATGTATTAATCCGACACGTTAGATGATAACCGATCGTATTTTTGATTGGAGGGGTGGTTTTTCTAAACCACCCCGATCTATTTAGACTCTTTACATCTTCTTGCCGATTTTATATGGAAGGTATCCGAACGTCCATATCGATATCGATACAGAAGTTAGATTCCACGATAGGAGGAATGAAGAATGTACGGAAAAAAACCTGATCGGCTGTTTATAATCGTTTCCATTGCCATACTCGGTTTGCTGCTTTTGCAGTTGCCGTTAATGGCATATGCTGAAGATAAAAAAGGGAAAGAGCTTCCGGATCGTCTGGTCAAGATGGCAGTGCAGTATCCCGGGGTGGAAGTTCCCCCGGATGAGGATGTCGATCTCGAACTGATCTTCTACAACAGGGGCAAAGCGGAAGAGACCGTGATTGCGTGGGTGGATGAAAAACCCGATGGGTGGACGGCAAAGATCAAGACGTATAAATTTTCCGTATCCGGAATTCATGTTCCTTCAAATGATGATCGAACGCTCACTTTTGAAGCACAGCCAGACAAAGGCATTAAACCCGGCGAATATAAATTCCGGATCAAGGCCAAGACCCCTGACGGCAGATTCGAGATGTCCGAAGAAGTTGTCATCACCGTCAAAACCAAGAAAACGGATGAGAAAGAGGCAAGAGGCGTTAAACTCAACACCTCGTACCCGGTCCTTCGGGGCCCGTCGGATGCCAAATTCGAGTTTTCTTTGGAAGTGGACAGCAAACTGGATAAAGAAGGCCTCTTTGATCTGTTTGCCCAGGGTCCGGAAGGTTGGGAAATCAATTTTAAACCGGCTTACGAGGACAAATACATTTCCAGCCTGCGGCTGAAAGAAAAAGCGAGCCAAACAGTGGCTGTGGCCCTTAAGCCGCCTGCAAAAGCCAAAGCCGGTGAGTATCCCGTTAAAGTCCGAGTGACCTCCGGGGATGCCAAAGCCGAGGTCGATCTCATGGTCATTCTCACGGGCACTTACGGCATAGAGGTGGGAACGCCCGACGGGCTCTTGTCTTTGGATGCCCGGCAGGGGAAATCGGCCAATTTGTCCATTTACGTGAAAAACACCGGATCCGCCGTCAACCATAATATTAAGTTTATGTCTTTCAAGCCCGAGAACTGGGAGGTCAAATTCAAGCCGGAATCCTTAGACGCCGTCAACCCCGGGGAATTCAAGCAGGTGGAGGTGGAGATCAAACCTTTTGAAGAAGCGCTTGTGGGCGATTATTCGGTGAGCGTCAACGTGGAAGGCGAGAAAGCGGCAAAACCCATTGAATTAAGAGTCACCGTGAATGCATCGGCAGCCTGGGGCTGGATCGGTATCGGCATCATCATATTGGTGGTGATCGGACTGACCGGTCTATTCCGCTGGTTAGGAAGGCGCTAAAATGGAAGCAAAAACGATCATCAAAACCGAGGATTTGACCAAGATCTACAATGGTCAGGTTGCAGTGGACCATCTGTCGTTTGAACTCATGGAAGGGGAAGTCTTCGGATTTTTGGGACCCAACGGTGCCGGCAAGACAACCACCCTGCTGATGTTGCTGGGGTTAACCGAACCCAGCAGCGGTCAGGCCCGGGTGCTGGATGTGGATCCATCCCGGGACCCCATAACGGTAAAGACCCAAATCGGGTATCTCCAGGAAAACATGGGGTTTTACAATGAATTAAACGCATGGCAGATGCTCGACTTTGTTGCAGACCTGAATGCCATCCCTGCGGAAGAGGCGAGGGTGCGAAGCGAGGAGGCATTAAAAACCGTGGGGCTGTATGACGAGGCCAATAAAAGAATCGGTGCATACTCCCGCGGGATGCGCCAGCGGCTGGGTATTGCCGAGTTGTTGATCAAGGAGCCGAAGATCGTCTTCATGGATGAGCCGACCCTGGGCCTGGATCCGGATGCCACCAACCGGATGATGGATCTCATTGAACGCCTCTGCAAGGAAAGAAACATGACCGTACTTTTGTCCTCCCATATGCTGCACCTGGTTCAGCGAATCTGTCACCGTGTGGGGATTATGATAAAAGGCCGCCTCGTGGCATGCGGCCCCTTGGAGCAATTGGCAAAAGAAAAACTCGGGGTGGGAACGGAAGCGTATACCTTAGAGCAGATCTACATGAAGTATTTCCAGGAGGCTTAGCAATGAACGGAGTTCGAGCCATTATCAGAAAAGAGCTGGCGGATCACTTCTCCAGCTATCGATTCATTATCCTGTTTGCATTAATTGCCATGGTGAGTCTGATCACCGTCTATATGGTGGGGTTGAATATCCGGAATGAGCTGGAAGGGGTTGCCAAACCGAAATTTATCTTCCTCATGCTGTTTACCTCTTCCGGGGCCTTGTTTTCACTGGTTCAATTTGTGGCTTTTTTCGGCCCGCTGATCGGGCTGATTCTGGGATTCGACGCCATCAACCGGGAACGAAACGATGGCACCTTAAGCAAGCTGCTGTCGCAACCCATCTATCGAGATGTGGTGATTAACGGGAAGTTCCTGGCCGGTGTCATTACCATCACCGTGATGTTGGTTTCCATCGTGATGCTGGTGACCGGATTGGGATTGAGCATCGTCGGCGTGATTCCGGGCATGGAAGAATTCTGGCGGATATTTGTTTACCTGATTATCAGTATCATTTATGTATCGTTCTGGCTGGGGGTATCGATTCTTTTTTCCATCATCTTTCGAAGCATTGCAACTTCGGCCCTGGCCGCCCTTGCCGTCTGGATTTTCTTTTCCTTTTTTATTTCCCTGGGAGCCAGCGTGGTGGCCAATGCATTCCTGTCCGAGTCCGGGGAATCCACACCCGAAGCGGTGGTGAAGCGGGCTAAAATCGTTCGGGGTGTCAGCCTGGCCTCACCCATGCAGCTTTATACCAGCGCCACGGCCACAATCATCGATCCCACCCGGAAAACCACCCGCTCCATCGTTGCCATGGGACCCATGGAGCAGATGTCCATGTCCCGGTTTTCCGGACCCCTGTCTTTGAGCCAGTCTGTTTTTATCGTGATGCCGTATATCGTCACGTTGATTGCCGTAACCCTCATCTGTTTCGGTATTTCCTATTTGGTGTTCATGCGTCAGGAGATACGATCGTTGTAAGGGTTCATCAATTTCTCACTGCTGCGGGCAACTCCATGAGGGTACGGTTGGCCATGTTGATTGTAAAGAATCTGCAGCATTTAGATTCCTACTGAGGAGAGAACCGGCAGTCTGATACAGATGGTTGTGCCTTCAGGCCCTGTTTCAGAGACTTCGATGTTGCCCTTATGATCCTGGATGATGCCGTAACTGATGGACAGCCCGAGACCGGTTCCGCTGCCCACATCCTTTGTTGTGAAGAAGGGATCGAATATTTTATGTGCATCTTCTTTCGGGATCCCGCATCCGGTATCCGATACCAGGATTTCAACATATTTCCCGTTGGATTCAGCATAACGGGTTTCTACGGACAACTTCTTGAACACGGTGGATGTGTCGCCATCGCTTTTCTTCTTCTGCTCGATGGCGTCCCTGGCATTGGTGATGAGGTTCAACAGCACCTGCTCCAGCTGGTTTTCATCCCCCCGGACTTCGGGAATATCGGGGTTTAGTTTTTGATCTATTTCTATTTCCTTAAGACGTAACTGTTCCGCAATCATGAGAAATGCGTTTTCGATCACGGTATTCACGTCCATGGCCATAAAATTAGTGTCGGATTGTCGGGAGAAGACGCGGAGGTGATTGATGATCCGCATGAGGCGTTTGGTGTTTCTCTCGATCAATTCCATTTCTTCATAGAAATCCATTTCAGGCGTCAGTTGCCTCAAAAGCATTTGCGCATGTCCGCGAATGACCATCAACGGCTGATTCAGCTCATGGGCGACTCCGGCGGACAGCTCTCCGATGGAAGACAGCTTCGCCGATTGAATAAGTTGGGCCTGGGTTTGTTTCAGCTCGTCATATGCTTTGTTCAATGCAACTTCCGCCTGTTTGCGATTATCTATTTCCGTGGTGAGTAACTTGTTGGCCCCCTCCAGTTCCAGGGTGCGCCTTTCAAGGTTGTTCAAGTGATCTTGGATCTCCAAATGGAGTTTTATGTTTTCCAGGGCAAAGGCGATTTCTCCGATCATGATCGCTGCGATCTGTTCATCATTGGGATCAAAGAAGACGTGTCCTTCTTTCCGGGATAGATTGATCACCGCAACCAGATTTTCTTTAATGAATATGGGCATGCTGAGGAATGAAGGAGAACCGTATTTCGATCCACTGGGGCGAAGCGTGCGTTCATCGGTTTCGATGTCTTCCACCAGCAGGGTTTGACGGCCGCGAACCACCTGCTCCACCGGTGATCCTTTAATATCCAGGATCGCATTGATTTCAGGAGATGACCTTAATCCCCGCGAGGCAACCAAGCGGAATTTGTCTTGTTCACGGTCGACCCGCATCACGGATCCGGTTTGTGCCCGGGTTGCCGCCATGACTTTTTCAAGCAATACGCCCAACAGTTCGTCTATGTCGGAACTTTTCGCCGCAACTTCGATAAGTTCCTTCATAACCAGCAGTTCGTAGACCCGATGTCCCAGTTGGTTGGTGGTATTTTCAAATTTGTTCATCAAACCTTCAAAAGAAACGGTAATCTCATGGAGTTCATCCGTATCTTTTTGAAACACGGAAGCGCTTTCATCTCTGCCCATCGCATTTTTAACAATAGACGCCATACTGAAAAACCGTTCGAAAATCTGACGCAACATCATTAAGCCGGCCAGTATCAAAACAAGAATAAAGGCTATGATGATCATTTGAGACGAATCGAGCGTTACACTGTTTTTGTTGAAAATATAGGATATAATAAGGAATGGAATCACAAACACGACAGCTTGAACCACCAGAAGTTTGAACCTGAGGTTCTTTGATGATTTCTGGGCTATAATGCCTGAGTCTGCGGTTGCCATGGAATCCTCCCTCTCGACACCCATTTGATGCAGTATCTCTGGATCACAGGGGTGTAAAATTTGAGCTATTAATTACAAGATATCGAGATGCTAATGATGGTATCGTCTTTTTTTCAGTTTTTATTTAGGATATTTCTCGATCTTTTATATAGAAAATAAAATAAAACGCGGTTATCTGCAAAGCTCCAGTGAGAAGAATTCTGAAATCGGGTCGATATCCCACTTGATCTCACTGCATTTGATTTTAGACGATTTTATGACCTGTTGCACAATACGCATGAATTT
>DUZK01000209.1 GCA_013349495.1 Deltaproteobacteria bacterium | reverse complement strand
TACGGGGTGTCGCCTGTATGGTTTCTGATTCGGTAAAAAGGGTCAGAACCGAGGAACCGGATGAGGGAAATCTTCACGTCCGGATCTGTGGGGAGGGCGCCGGGTAACCGGTGCCTTTACCCGGAACGAGGACGTGCAAAAAGACGCCCGCCTGTGATGCCGGCGTTCGGCAGGAGATTAAGACGTGAAGATACTGAAGATTCACACCCTGGAGAAAGGTTGGTGTGACAAGGACCGTGTCATGCTGCACGCCGTGTTCCAGCTTCTTGTCGATTTTGTGGAACAGGAGAAACCTGATCAAATTGTGGATTGGAATTCTGATCCAGCCCACAAGCAGGCGTGGAAGGAGATCCGATCGCTGTACCGCTGGTGGACGAAGACGCGATTGGCCCGCAAGAGTCCTTTGGACGAGAAGGGCTTAAAGAAGCCGCCTATGCGATGGAAGAAGGTAGACGGTACCGAAAATCGGCAACTTGTGGATTACGACAAGAATAAATATGCTGAGTATCATGTCGCACTGAAGAAACATTGGCGATTGGAGAAGAAGTGGGGCGCGGAAGATCAGAGGAACCTGCATCGCATGATTGAGATCAGACAGTTCCTCTGGACATAGGACTGCCGAACCCTGCGCTTGAGAGGACGCCAAAAACTGCGAGCCTCTCAGCTTAACCGGCCTACATGAAAATGGATGATATTCTTGTTGAAATAGGTCATTGCAAATACATCACGAGGTGATAGTGAAAAGATCGAATTTTGATTTAGAGAGACTTCAATCCGCCGAAAAGCTGAAAGCAAATGAAATTTTCACCCCATGTCCTATTACTAAAGACGATGAACTTTTTCCGAACGGCATTTTCGTATTTAATATCACAAAAATGCTCGAGTATATAAAAAATAATTCTGATGAAATTGATCTTGTAGAAGTATTGGTGGCTGATTTTCCAAAAACTTTTTCATCTGTCGATGAATCACATGTGGACTCGGTTGATGTTTCTCGACCAGTATTATTAGCTGAAATTTCTCCTGGATATTATAGTTTGATTGATGGCAATCACAGGATGGAAAAAGCTCGCAAAATAGGAATAAGCCGCATTCTTGCATATAAACTGAATGTAAAACAGCACATCGAATTTTTGACTGAGAGAACGGCGTATCTATCCTACGTCGAATATTGGAACGGAAAATTGAAATAATTTTATAGCCACAAAAGGCCGAACAAGCCTTTTGCAGCGGATCGCAAAAAGCTGCGCCCGCTGAAGAGTACGTTCTACTCTGAAAATGTGATGCAATGACGGAATAAGCGGAATGTTATTTTGCCCAATTATCGATTTTTAAGTTCGGTATTCGAATAAACTCTTTTTCGTTGTTTGTGACCAAAATACAGGCTATCGAAAGTGCGTGGGCGGCGATCAGCATATCGAGAGAACCAATAGGCGTGCCCTGTTTTTCTAAATGGGCTCTAAGGTCGCCATAATATTGGGCGGCTTCATCGCCATAGGACAAGATTTCCAGTGGTGCAATAAACTGCGTCAAAGCCATTTGATTTTGTACAGGTTTTGAACTTTTTGAAACACCATATATAAGTTCGCTCAGTGTGATTGACGAGATACCAATTTCCGAAATTTCAGTTTGAATAAAACGTTCTATTACATCGGGTGGTTTTCGTTTAATGATATAAATGCAAGTATTTGTATCGAGCATAAATTTCATTAGAATTTTTCCCGGGAATCTTGATTGGGTTGATCTCTGTTATCCATAAAATCATCGGTAAACTGGTCAAGGCTTTTGACTAATGAAGACCAGGGATCATCTTTTGGCAAAAGGACAACCATCTTGCCGATTTTTTTGATAAAAACATTATCCCCAGAAAATCTGAAATCTTTTGGCAACCTTACAGCCTGGCTTCGACCATTAATGAATATTTTTGCAGTTTGCATGACACGCCTCCAATCGTTATTGATAGATACCAGTGTATATATCATGTGGTGCGGAATGTCAAGAATTGGATAGTCTCATATGCGAGTAGAACCTTTCAGTTGGCCAGACGCCAAAAAACCGGCGCTGGTTACTTCAACCGTTAGCCAAAGATTATGGAACTATTAATATCCCTGATTTCTGGATTGATCATCGGCTTTCTAACTGCTTGGCTTTTTGCATTTCATCTAAAATCCTTTAAACCGAGGGTGGGATGTGCAGAGAGAATGGCTGTTCGGGGGGAACAGGGACGGTCTTGCTTTAATGCTTTATTTTCAAGATGGGTCATGGTATTGATCAAAGCATGCCACGGAAAGCCCGAATCGATGCACCCGGTGCGTTGCACCACATCATATGCCGCGGTATCGAACGGCGAAAGATATTTCGAAACGATACCGATAAGGATGATTTCATCGATCGTCTGTCCAAGGTATTAACGGAGACGCATACCCCGTGTTATGCCTGGGCGCTTCTTTCATAACACGCCCATCTTCTGCTGCGGACCGGAAATGCCCCCATAGCAACCATCATGCGAAAGGTGCTGACGGGATACGTTGTGAGTTTCAACCGTAGGTATCGGCGCATCGGACACCTTTTTCAAAACCGATACAAATCCATATTGTGTCAGGAAGATAATTATCTTTTGGAATTGGTTCGTTACATCCATCTCAATCCGCTGCGGGCAAAACTTGTCGGTTCGATCAACGAATTGAATACCTATGGCTACAGCGGCCATAGCGTATTGATGGGAAAGAAGAATGCCGGATGGCAGAATGTAAACAAAGTGTTAGGGATGTTCGACCGGAAAGTGCCTTTGGCAAGACAGCGGTATCGTGGATTTGTGGTCAAGGGCATTGATATAGGTCGAAGACCGGACTTGATTGACGGGGGCCTGATTCGAAGCACCGGAGGTTGGCATGCCGTAAGGGCATATCGGAAGGACAAGATCCATTTGAAGGGAGACGAACGGATCCTTGGAGACAGCGATTTTGTACTTCAGGTGCTCAAGGCACAAGACGAATGTATGGACCGACGGTTTCGATTACGGGAGCAAGGATATGACATTGAAAAGGCAATTGATCGAGTATCGAAAATGTTTTCATTGAGTAAACAGGATATCCTGTCGCCAAGCCGGCAAAAGCAAAGGGTCATTGCCAGGAGTGTTTTATGTTTCTGGGCAATTCGGGAACTGGGCATGAGCGGGACAGAGCTATCCCAAATTTTCGGGATGGGTCAATCATCAGTAAGCCGTGCGGTTGGTCGTGGTGAGAAGCTTGTTAAGGAGCTGAACTTAACCCTTATAGAATCGTAATGGGATTATGCAAGACCGTACCCTGAAGTTCACAGTTCGGGACCGAAGCACGCTTTTGCCAAGTCCACGGTGGCCCGGTCGAGGTTCAGGTCTTTCCATCCCAGTCTTTCCAACCGTCGGTTAATCTCCGCGTCACTTATTTCAGGATTTGAATGGAGACAGCTTTTTATGCTCCAATATAAGCCGGGAAATGCATGCTGTTTCATCCCCCGGTCTTCCAGTTTGCGGAGAAATAGAATTTTGTGCTGATTCATTACAAACATCATCATGTTTTTCCCAGCAACATTGAAAGCTCATGGAAGCAGGCACTCATATCATCCGGCGCCCCTTCCAATTCTATGACCTTCTTGGGGAAATCCATATCGATCAACCGGCAGTTGTAAAGAATGGCCACCGCAGACACAAAGTTGAGATACTGATATTCAGTCAAATGATTCGTCCTCATCATGTTCGGGCCTCCTCGTTAAAAAAAGAATATTCTATGTAACGTTGTCGAGCCATATGCCTGATAATTTACAATTGCAAAAACCATGCAAGAAAGCCCGGATTTTCGTATGAGAATAAATGGGAAGAGAATTCAGAGGGTTGGGAACAGGCCTGAACGAGGTGCCCCGTCATCCCGACAAATATTTGTCAGGATAATGGGGATGTGCATAGCCATAATGGTAGGGTTGTCTCAGAGAATGAGACATGGCTCACCGGTTTTCGCGGAGCGCCTCATTTCTTTTCAAAGATTTCTAAACCGGAATCATATACCTGGGTGATCGCCTTCATGGCTTCCAGTTTTCGACCGGCGGCGGACAATACATCGGCTCGTGCAAGGCCGCATGCGATGCCCGGGTCGGCATTTTTTGGAAGCGCCTGTGTGGTATGGCCGGCGAGAAGGCGTCTCTCCTCCATCCGGCTCATTCCCAAATACGGCAATGCATCATACCACAACAACCGCTCCTCCAGGTCGTTGAAAGGCGTTCGCTGCTTTGCCATTTCAGCGATCTGCTCCCCTAATTCCTTTGCACGTTCGGTAGCCTTCTTGAAGTTGAACCGCGTGACGGGCACCGGTTCGATGGCCCTCATGTGCATCACCTGGAAAAAGTGATAGACCGGACGCAAACCGGAAATCAAACCGTTTCCGGTACCCCCGGCGATACCGATGCCGAATGCAGGCATGCCCTTTAAGGGTGCCGTCCGGGCGTAAATCCGGAACATTTTGAGAATGAGGTATTTTATCATACCGCTGGTGTCCCACCAGTACACCGGAGTTCCGAGAATTAATGCTCCGCAATCAAGCAGCTTTTGGCTTAAGAATTCAAAGGCCTCATCCGGGTAGGTGCATTTCAGATTGTCCTTACAAACCCATGGCAGGCAGTCTTTGCAGGCGTCCACCACATGATCCGCCAGCTGGATCTTTTCCACGGCTCTCCCTGTGCTTGCAGCGCCATCAAGAGCGGCTGAAATCAGCGTATTCGTTCTCCCGTCATGATTGGGGCTTCCCACGATACCGATGACCGTGCCACTTGTATTCATTTGAGACCTCCGCTTTTTTAGATTCAAGAGTTGTTTTTTTATTGAGTTTTTACATTACGAAAAAACAACAAAAGAAGCAAAAGGGTAATCAGAGACAGCAGGGCAGGCACCATCCAGTAACTTTGAAAATCGATGGTATTATTCTTCGTGGTGAAGAAATCCAAGGTTCTGCCGGCGGCAAGACTTCCGGTAAAACTCCCGATTCCGGAGGTGATAATGGCGTATAGCTGATGAACACCGGCTCTGGATTCTTTTGTGCAGTGGTTGTCCAGATAGATATAGGCGGTTGAAAAGAAGAAGGCGAACGCAATGCCGTGAAAACTGATTCCAGTCAATATCAGCAGTTTTGGCGTACCGATTGAGAAGGAGATGAACCGCGCGAGTTCCATTAACACACCGATGGCCATAACCCGCTTTTGCCCCAGTCTTACCAGGAAAAACCCCAGGAAACCCATGGCAAAGACTTCCGGTAATTGCCCGAGGCTCATGGCAGGCATTATGGATGAGTTGCTGAACCCGATAGCGCTTAAGAATGGTCCGGTTCCGAAAAAATAATAGCGATCAACAACGGCGACGAGAAAACTGAACCCGGATAGCAGCAGAACATTGCGGTTAACCATTACGCGAAGCGCTTCAGTGGGTATCAACGGTCTTCTGTTTTCGAACTGCACGCTTCTTTTCGGAAGACAAAAAGCATACAGCCCCAATAAAACTGAAGCCATGGAAGATAATTTAAGTGCATCGGGCAGGCGGCCCGTTGCCATGTCTCCACCGTCCCTTAACCAGATGTAGCCGAAAAACCAGGCTACGGCGATCCATCCGATGGTTCCCCACATCCGGATACCACCGAAATTTTTTTCCGCTCGGGGAAGATGATGAAATGTGATGGCGTTGGAAAGCGCAATGGTGGGGCCAAAGATCATCATGTAAGCCAGATAAGTAATCAGAAACGGATAGAACCGGGTCTGAAACGACAGAACGGCCATCAAAACGCCGCCCAGCAGATGACAAAATCCGAAAAGCCGCTCCGCCCGGATCAAGCGGTCTGCCATAAAAGCGCCGGCCAGGGGAGACGCGAAAGCGGCTATTGCCGTCATGGACATGATCATGCCGGCCTGGAGACCGCTGAAATCAAGTTGTCTCGTGAGATAGAGGCTGAATATGGGGACGGTTGCACCGAGAACAAAATATTGTAAAAACATCATCGCAGAAAGCCGAAGCCTTACCGTCTCAATCAATGGTGCTCCCGATATTCGTTATGGTTTGGAGAAAAGGATTCAAGGATCACACCAACTCTTCTGGAGATGATCCAATTAAATCAACCGGTGCAAATCCTGAATGAGATCCTCATATTGACTGTCTGAGAAGCAGTATTTCATTTCGAGAAACCGTTTCCTAAATTGGCTAATCTGGTCTTTGACCGTTTTGCTGCCGGCAATGACATCTTGAATATACTGAGCCAATTCCAAAAAATCTTCCGATGTCATTCCAAACCGCGTCATTTCCGAAACCCCCATGCGCAGGGATCCGGCAGCCGTAAACCCTTCCTCGGCCGGAGCTGCCTGATAATTGACAATGATGTTGTTGGCTTCCAATTGAGCGGCGATTTTCGGAGCTTTGGCATAACCGACATTCAGGATCACCTGATGGGTCTCTGTATAGGAGATGGACGGATCTCCCGCCACATCCAGCCTGCAATCACTCAGGCTTTGGGCAAAGACCTTGGCGTTTTTGATCACTTCTTTCTGATACGTATCCTTAAAATGGTTCATTTCGTATGCCGCCATGAGCAACCCGAGCAGGGTTCCGAGATGGTGGTTGCTGACGCTGCCCGGAAATGTCCGTCTTTCCACAGCCTCCCAAAAAGGATACCGGAGGTCTTCGGGCTGGTAATCGGCAGCAGCGATTCCTCGCTGGGTTCCGAAAAAGGTTTTATGCGTGGAGCCGGTAACGATATCGGCCCCCTCCTTAAACGGCTGCTGAAAATGAGGCCCGATCAATCCCAGCACATGGGCCATGTCGTACATGATAAGACAATCCAGGCCGGCCTCCTGCACCATGGCGCGAACTTCAGCCACAGGTTCGCGATGCAGCGTCATGCTTTTCCCCAGAATGATAAGTTCGGGCTTCTCTTCGAATATGATCTTTCGGCTGGCATCAATGTCGACCTGGTACTGATTTTCCGGTACCGCAGGAAAGTTGACCACTGCGGGTTTATCCGTTTTTAATTCGCGAGCCACAAAATCGCGCAGGGCGCCCATGGGTTGAGCGCTCAAATGCCCGCCTTTAATAATATGGTGATTCATTACCTTTTGAAGCCGGCGGGGCTCGCTTTTTCGGTCGGCCCGGTTGATATAGTCCACCAGGGCACTGAATACGGCCACGTTTGCCATCTGTCCTGAAATGAGTCGGATTTCAACCAGGCTGCAGCCGATGAACCGCATCAATTCAGTTTTTAATCGCTGCTCGATTTCGGAGATGAACTCGGTTCCCTGATAATAGAAAACATCTTCTTCATTGAACGCCTTAAGGGGGCGGTGTTCTGCATACCGGCCGGCCGGGTCCATCACGGAAAGCATTCGAACCATGGCGGAAGGGGTTTGTTCGGAGGGAATGAGGTTAACACATTCATGTTGACGCCATCGGGTATTCTGAATCGCCATGGACAGGAGGTCTTGAACATTTTT
>DUZK01000208.1 GCA_013349495.1 Deltaproteobacteria bacterium | reverse complement strand
CAATTCTTCTTCGACATCGCCGGCAATAGCAGCAGCATAACCGGGTATGATCAGTTTCTTGTGCTTGACTTTGTCTTCGATGCCGCTCTTTTTGACGAACACACCCACATCATCGCCGGAGAATTTGCCGGCGGCCCAGGCCGTCATGACGGAGAGCCCTTCGGAATCCTTTACGAGCAGCCAGGAGGGTACCTTGCTGCCCTCGATTTCACCTGAAACGATAAAGTAGGTCAGTGCAAAATTGGTGGTGACCAGCACAGGAGAGTTCTCATTCGGATTACCGACTTCATAAATTCCTTCGGTTACCGTCATGGGGCGTTGAGGATCCGTGTAAATATTAAGACGTTCCAGCAGCAATGGGAAAAGGGATTCACCGGTAAAATCGGAAAGTACCACGATTCCGCCATATTTCGCGATATGCATGCCGGCAATCAATGTCTCCATGTCGAGGTTGGAGGCCATTTCGCAGGGAAAGGTGATGATCGGAAAACCGAGTGCCCGGTTTCCGGATTTGAGTGCAGCCCTGCGAATGGAAACCATATCTTCCAGCGATTGTTTAATCTCTCTGGAGCCGGGATCGATCACCAGATCTTTCAATCCTTGTCCGATCAGCTTTTCGGTCAAAGGGATGAGTGCTTCAATGGAATCGGCCTTTACGGCAAGAGGCAGTTCATTGTCTTTGGCCAGGGCTCCGAATGCATCTGCATTGCCCTCCGTAGCGGCATACATCAACGGTCTTTTCGCCCGGCTCGCCTCGATGCCGGCTTTCATCACATCCGCATCTTCCGTCATCAATACCAGGTTGAACTCCGAGGTCTCCGCAATCTGTTTGGCCCGCTGGGCAAAGGCATCTTTATCGCCGCCCGCATCCTTAAGGGCCACCAGCTCGGGTCGAAGATTCAATCCGACCCGCTCAAACTGAAACGCATTCCACACTTTCAACTTGTTTTGAAGCGCGGATTCCGAAATATCGGAGTTCACCAGTGATGCGATACCGGTCTTATTGTAAAAGGTCTTTTCGTGACGATGCAGCACGGTTTCTCCGCCGGTGGTCATGGCGCGGACACCCTTTCCGATTGCCACCGGGCGAATGGGCGGTGCAGATGCTTCCGCAAGTTGTTCCCTTGCCTCATCCGACACATAGGGGCAGCTGTCCAGCTCCGCCTTTCCGGATGCCAGGTTCATGGCAAACGCAAGACAGGTTGGAACCCCGCATTCCTTGCAGTTGGTCTTGGGCAGGAGTTTAAAAATCTGAATACCAGTTAATGCCATTTTGGTCTCCTTATATCTGTACGCTGATGATCCGGAGTACGCGGACGGGTTTCCGCGCCTCCGAATGCATCAGAGTTTGGGTTTACTCTGAAATGATGGGATCCATGGATAGCGCCGGGTGTCCGACTTTTTCCAAAAATGGAAGGATCTCTTCCTCGGTGGTGCCCACCGTCTCATCTGCAATCATATCATAGAGGTTCGGACAACCAAGCGCTTTACCCCGCCGTTCTATACGCTCTTTGATTTCTTCTTTGAGGATCTTCGGCATCCAGACCATACGGAGCAGCCCGCCGTCTCCCAGGATGAACTTTCCCTGGGTGACGTTGAACTTGGAGTGCCCCACGAACCCCGGGGAAGACTGTCCACCCCCCATGACTCCGGCCAGTGTGGTAAACTTCATTCCGCAGGGAGTTTCCCCGGCGTATTCCCGGTTCACCGTCATCACCCCGTTACATGACGGCAGCAGGGCTGCAATAGCTTCACAGCAGCCGCAGGTGGTCATGGGGTCTTTGACCATGGAGTAGAAATTGTAATGGGTAACGTTTCCCCTGGAAGCCTTGTAGACGAACTCGTTGACCCCTTTCCACTGCCCCAACACCGGATCCAGGCATTCGCCTTTTTCAATCGGCTGATTCGGCCCTGTTGGGTTGATTTCAAAGGAGGCTTTGCAGTCCATCCAGTTGTATGCGCCGCAAAGTCCGGTTCTTTCCGGGCTTACGGAACAGACATGGTTGGGAGCAAATGACTGGCAAAGGGTGCAGGAGTAATAGGTCTCCACATCCTCGTCCGTCATATTTTCAACACGTTCATCCCGGGTCCTGTATTCTGCACGGGCCCGCTTGGTGAGCTTGTCCACATCCGCTTTCTTGGAGTAGAGCGTGACCTGCACCTTGTCTAGGATATTTCCAAAATCCTGATGGAATTTGGCATGCAGAACAACGCCGATATCTTTCAAGGTAAATCCCTTTTCCACGGCCGCCTTGCTGATTCGAATCCAGGAGATATCCCGCTGTCCGATATGCATGACGCCCTGGATGTAATTGATGAGGTGATGAATCTGACGTTCGATAATCGGCTCGAAATCCGTCTGAAACTCACGGCCGGCGATCTGGACGTAAATACCCAGCGGCAGTGTGTCGCCTTCCTTCAGGTCACCGAGGTCCTTGCCGATGACATCCACTTTCCCGTCATCGATTTCGTTCATCTCGGCCATCTTGCAAAGTTCTGTACACTGGCTCTTTCCGCCGCCGGTCTGGCAGTAAAGGTCAGCGCCCCTGACCCGCTCTCCCTCATAGGCCGGGCCGAATGAACATGGGATTTCGATTTCCGAAACAATGGTTTTGAGCCCGCGAACTTCAACCGACCTCTGGCATATCTCATCATGGGCGACATTGGCCACCACATGCTCGTAGGTGCAGATACCGGTCGGAAGGATCTCGGGAATATCGGTATCGGCCAGCGTGGGGAATCCCCAGTTGACACAGCCTGCCGCCGCAACGGCCCATTCGGTTCCGATATCGCCGAGAGCGTTTACAAAAGCAAAAATTCTGTCCTTGTTGTAAAGAAGCATTTTTCTGTAATCACCGGGCTGAACACCGCCGAATGCCATTGCAGCTCTGTTTGCAAAACCGAGCGCAAAAACAGCCGAAGAGATATCAGGACCAAATGGCACGATCCTCGTATTCCAGCCGATCTGAACCCCCCCTTCGATAAGCTGATCAATAAGGGTCCGACCATTGTGATTTGCAGCGCAGAAAATATAAAGGCTTCTCCTTTGGTAATCTTCAACAATCATCTTTGCCGTTTCCACATCAGGCGCTGCGCCGACGATGGCAGCAAAACCGGGGGCCGAGCCGTCAACAAATTCAACGCCTCTTTTTCGAAGAATCGTATCGTCGGCAGGTCCAAGCCATATTTTTCCGGCCTCGATATCCGGATCTTCCTGGGACAGGTAGAAATCAGGTTCGCGCAAAATACGAAGCGCTTCTATAATTTCATAACTGAAAATTGCAGCCATCCCGGCATCCAGAAGCGGCCCCAAATAGGGCAGGTGGTTTCTACCTTTAATATGAGGGGGCAGAAGACCGCGTGCAAATTCCATCGGTTTCTTTAAATCCTCAAGGGTTTCAACTTTTATCCCGGTCAGCGAGTAGATAACCGGTAGATAATAACCTGTATTCGGGAACTCGATCTTTGAACCCGCATCAAATGCCCCGAGGGCCTTTCTCAACTCTCCTTCAGCCGTTGAAACAACTTTATAGCCACCCTGTATGCCTGCAAATGCTACTAATTTAGACATTTTTTTCCTCCTTCGTGGAGATTTTTAATTAAGGATTAAGGATTGAGGAATTGCGAATTGATCGAACACTGACATTTTAATAATCCCTAAATTCTAAATCCCCTAATTCTTTAATTTTAGGCAGTTAAGCCTCAAGCGCCTGGCGATC
This sequence comes from Deltaproteobacteria bacterium, assembly GCA_013349495.1. Taxonomy (GTDB): domain Bacteria; phylum Desulfobacterota; class Desulfobacteria; order Desulfobacterales; family SURF-15; genus DUZK01. The sequence continues at coordinate 3,789 of DUZK01000208.1, read as the reverse complement.
TGTCATGGACATCAGGACCCTGTCACGGGCCTTGTCAATGCCGAGTGCTTTGCGTTTCTTGTCGATATGGGCAATCATCAGCTGGGCATGCTTGATGGGATCTGCTTCAAGATCCCACTTGCCGCCGTAAAGCTTCTCCAGTTCCTTGGAAATATAGTCATGGAAAACAGGCGCCCCGGATGTGGGTAGATGCAGCCCGAATACGGTGTAAACACCGGATGAGACAAAATAGTGACCGATGCTGATGGCCTTTTCACTCATCCACTCCGGTGCGCTCCCGGCCGCCGGAAGATCGCAGATATCGTTTCCGAGCCCGCCGGCTTTAACAACCTCGGTGGCCGCCAGGAGAATCCGGCTGTTGTCCACACAGGAGCCCATATGCAGAACCGGCGGTATACCGACCGTCTCACACACTTCCTTTAGACCGGGGCCGCAGTATACGGCCGCGCTTTCGGGCGTCAGCAGACCTTCCATGGCGCAGGCGATGCCGTTGCAGCCGGTTGTCAGAACGATAACATCATTTTTGATCAGTTCCTTGACAACCTGAATATGGGCTTCATTGTGCCGGGTTCTGGCATTGTTGCAGCCGACCACGCCGGCGATACCCCGGATGCGGCCGTTGATGATGTTGTCATTGAGCGTATAGTAAGTGCCGCGAAATGTTCCGCCAAGGTGGTATTCGATCGATTCTACACCGAATCCGGCAATCTGGGTGGCTTTGTGATCCGGAATCATGACCTCGGCGCCCCGGTTCTGAAAATTGTCGATGGCCATTCTGACGATTTTTTCAGCATCTTCCACCGCATGATGCTCATCAAACTCAATGTGGATCACATTATCCTGTTCCATTTTCGCAATCGGATGGGTGGTGATGAGTTTGGTATGGAAGCACTTGGCCACATTGGCCAGGTTCTGGAAGATACACTGGACATCTACCACCATGGCGTCACAGGCGCCGGTGATGATGGCAAGCTCCTGCTGCAGGAATGTGCCTGCCGGGGGAACGCCGTGGCGCTGCAGCATTTCGTTGGCCGTGCAGCAGATCCCGCCCAGTTGAATGCCTTTGGCGCCCTTTGTCTTGGCATATTCAACCATCTCCGGCCGCTGCACGACCGCAACGATCATTTCCGACAGGACCGGCTCATGGCCGTGGACGATGATGTTGACATGATCTTCCTTCATGACCCCGAGATTCGCTTCGGACTGCAGCGGATACGGCGTTCCGAAAAGAACATCCTGAAGGTCGGTGGCCAGCATGGAACCACCCCAGCCGTCGGCAAGGGATGTACGGGTCCCCTGCTTGATGAGGTTTTTATAATCCTGGTCAACGCCCATGTGGGTCCGGTGCATGCACTCCACAATCTCTCTGTCGATGTTTCTCGGAATAACACCGGCTTTCTTCCATTTTTCATAAAGCGGCGCAGGCGCCCGTTTTGCATAGAGGAGTTCACCTTCGGCCTTGCCCCATTCATTTAAGGCGGCTTTGGCCACTTCAAGGGCGATCTCGTCGACTTCTCTGTCTTTTTTTTCGCCGTCCACCTCCACCTTGGTTGCGACACCCAGGTAAGGCGCGATGGCCAGCAGCTTATTCACATCCTTGATCTTATAGGCATCGGTTTCTTTTCTGGCCGCCGACATAAAGATTTCTGCAACGCTCCGGCCGTGATCGGAATGGGCGGCAGCGCCGGCGGCGATCATCCGGAGAAAGTTACGTGCGGCAATCGTGTTGGCGGTGGCGCCGCAGAGACCCTTCCGTTGATCCTCCCCTTCGATACCGCCCTTGGGAAGCGGAAGACGGCATGGGCCCATGGCGCAATTTTTACAGCAAATACCCTGCATTCCGATACTACAGGGTTTCATATTTTCAGCCCTGTCAAATATCGTTTCAACGCCCAGTTCCTGGGCCCGGGCTATCATTTCCTGAGTGGCGATATCGATGGAAGCCTTAACCGGATCCGCCAGTTTAAGGGCCTTGGCCGGTTTGTCCGCCTCCGCTTTTTTTTCTTCTGTCATTAGAGGTTCCTCCTCATATTTGTTTTTAAGCAATTCTCGCAACCTTCAAACCGATGCGGATTGATTGCCGTATGATATTATTTTTGTTAATACAATTTTACTCTTCGGTGGACCCAGTCGAGCCTGGCGAGTATTTTTTCAATCTCGCTCTTCTGATCGGCTGCAACAGTCATGGGAACTTCTTCGCTTTCTTCTGCAGCTCGCTTGGCATTAAGCGATTCGCGCTCGGCCGCCCGCTTCAACCTGAGTTTAGCTTCCGCTTCTTCGCGTTTGGCAAAGGCATCGGCTTCTGCCTTGGCCTTTGCTTCTGCCTTGGCCTTTGCTTCCGCCTCGGCCTTGACCTTTGCTTCTTCCTCCGCTTTTTGTCGGGCCGCTTCTTCGGCCTTGGCTTCGGCTTCTTCCTCAACTTTCTTTTTGGCATCCGCGTCAGCCATTGCGTTGGCTTCAGCATCCGCTTTCGTCGCCGCCTCGGAGTCGGCCTTGACCTTTTCAGCTTCAGCGTCTTCCGCTTTGGGCTCGGCTGCTTTCTTCGGCTTCGGTTCGGCAGGAGCTTTCTTTTCGGCCTTTTTGGCTTCTTTTTTCTCTTCCGGTTTGGGCACGGCCTTCTTGGCCGGTTCCGCTTTCTTCGGCTTTTCTTCTTCGACTGTCAGGTCCGGTTCCGGAGCGATAGATGCAAGATCGATGTCCACGTCATCGAGATTCTTGCTGATGCCGGCTACATCACCGGCCGTTCCGCCGCCTTGCAGAAGATCGATAAACGATCGGACCATTCGGACGGCCTCCGGATGCCGCATGATCAGCACATTCGATCCGGCCATCAGGTAACCGACGCCGCCCACGGCTTCCATCAGGATCCCGCGCTTTTCCGGGTCTCCCAAGGTGGGGGCTTCATCGGCACCCAGTTTGGCTTCCTTGCATTTCCAAATCTCGTTGGCGAGATTGTTCACGATGGGAAGCTGAAGTTTATCATCACCCTGGGTCAAAGCTGCCATGCGGATGCGTTCCATCACGGAATAGGAATATTCAAGACCATATCCCAAACCGCCGGTCGTCGGATCGATAATAATTCGATCCATGGGCATGCCCAGGTTTTCCAAAAGAATGTTGATTTGTTTGGCAAGGTTAACATCGATGGGAGAGGATGAAATGATCGTATGCCCGTACCCCATGGCACTGGCACCGATTCCTTTGTGGTTTTTATCCTCAACAGGCCCTATGATTAGATTTTCACCCTGACATGCTTCGGACACTTTTTTTAATACAGCTTCATCCTTCTGGACGTTGGCGGTTCCCCACACGATGATGGGAACATCCACCGCCCCAAGGACTTTCTTAACCGTTTCAGCGGCCGATTCAGGGGAAGTGTCTTTAGAGTTGGGATCGGTGCTTTTAAGCTGGAGGGCAATCATGTCTGCGCCGTACTCGTCGACGCATTTTTTGGCCCATGCTGCCGGATCTTTGAGAACATCCTTGAACGGAACGCTTGCGGATTCCGGCCAGTCTTCCGGCTCCATATCCCAGACTTCCATTGCAATCTTAGGCTTGTTGGGCACATCCCCTTCAAATGCATAGAAGGGGTAGCAGGTCTCTCCACCGACGGTAATCGCCTTGTCACCTTTGCCGAGTGTAATTTCCTTTATACCGCCGGAATAAGATTCTTTGTAAGCGTCAAAACCCAATTTTGCCTCCTCTAAGTTTTTACAATTGTTAGTTTTTTTATAAATGTTACGGGTAAAGTGCCAAAATCCAACCAATCAAATTTAAATCCTTTCCGTT
>DUZK01000207.1 GCA_013349495.1 Deltaproteobacteria bacterium | reverse complement strand
TCATGCGCCTTTTGCAGCGCCTGTTTCGCCTGCCTGCGCAATTCCTTCGTCCTGTCTGCCTTTGAACTATCTTTTTTCATGCTCCCTTTCTTCCTTGGGATGACCATTCGTCCCTATTTATTTTGCCGGTACCACGAACCTTTCAGAGAAACTTCACGTGCGCGAGCTCAAAGGAAACGAAACAGCATGTCTCCTAATTATCAGAATTAAGGGATCCTTTTGCGTCGATTTTGATCAGCGCAAGATCGGTCTTAGGGTCGCGGCCTACGACTTGGGCGCTAAATTCTCTGTCATCCCCTATCTTTACCCTGATTTCGTCGGCATCTTCAACCACGTGGTTGTTGGTCAGGATAAAACCGTCTTTGTTGATGACAAAGCCGGTGTCGAGGCCGATCTGTTTGAATTCCTTCGGCACCTGCTCACCGAAAAACCGCTCGAAAAAGTCTCTCATCGGATCTTCCGGGCCGAACGGAATTTGGCCTTGATTCCGGTCCTTTATGACCTTCTCGACACTGATGTTCACCACCGAACGGCTGACGTGCTTGACCAGCTCGGAAAACGACCCGGGGGGCGTTGAGACAAAGGCCTTTGTTTGCGCTTGCAGCAGTGAAGTCGATGGGAGAGCAATGGCAATAAAGACAAGACCGATCAAAAAAACATGCCGTCCCCAAACGGCCGGGTGTTCATAAGTAATCTTTTGACTCCGCATGTTGGCCTCCTTTTTTATGCTGTTATTGTTTCAAGTGCGGGGCGATAGGATTGCCTGGGCAATCACCGTTGCGGGATGTCCCCGAAGCACTTCAGTGGAAACCGATACCCCCGGTTTTTAAAACCGCGAAACATAACGCTGCAAATCGTCACGTGCTTTCTGCTCGGCCATTTCCAATGCGATCCGGGTGGCTGCAGGCATAAACCGGCCGATGGTTGCCTGCTCCCCCATTGAAGAATCAGCGTTGAAAAACACATTTTCAGATCATGCGTTCAAGTTGGCGTCACCCTTCATTATTCTCTTTTTTCATCTTCTATAAAAAACCGGCAAATCTCCGCCGGTGTTGATGATTTCAATAGCCGGCTTCTCGCACGCTCATCCTTGAGCAGAGCGCTTATTGACGCCAGCGTATGGATGTATGGTTCCTCGTGCGGCGCCACAAATAGAATGATGATTCGGCAGGGTTTTCCGTCTATAGCATTGAAATCAATTCCCCCTTGACTGATTCCGACGGCCATGGCTGTATTTTCGGTCCCGTCCGTCTTTGCATGGGGCAAGGCAATTCCGTCTTGCATTCCCGAGCTCATGGACGCTTCTCGCTGTAAAACCGCCCCCAAAACCTCGTCTTTGTCCTTCAGCAAACGATTTTGATCTAAAATATTCACCAGTTCTTCAATGGCAGCTGTTTTGTCGGCTGCTTTCAGGTTGAGGACGATCTGCCCGGGAGATAGAATCCCGCTGAAATCCGTCTCTTCGCCCCTGACGCTTTTATTTTCAGCGATTTCCTTGCGAATATCCACCGGCATGGCGAAATTCTTGAGTTTTTGTAAAGTCTCATAAAGTTCCAATAAGACTTCGTACATGATGGTTTTTACCAATACCGTATCTTCAGGCGCCGCCTCGAAAACGATTTCAGCGCCGTTGCACAACACAGTGAAAAACGTTATGTCTTTTCTTACCTGGACAATTCTTTCCTTTGTTTCAATAATATGCACAAAAAAACCTTCGTTTTTAAGATATTCCACCAGCTTTGCGCAAACAAAACCGGCGTGCGCTTTTGAGTCGAATTTAAAAGGGGTGCGACTCGAATTCGGTTTTTCCACTTCTTTTTTTGTCCCTTTTGCCGAATTTCTCAGTGACAGATCCAAAAGAAGCGGTGCCGACAAAGTGGTCAGCATGGTCATCACGATAGCGGCACCGAAGACACGATTATCGAGAAATCCTTGTGAAAGACCGATACCCGCAATAATCAACGCGACTTCACCGCGTGGTATCATACCCAATCCGATGCGGGTTGCGCCCATCAAATTGAAGTCCAGAAAAAGAGCCGGAAACCCGCATCCGAAAAATTTAGCGGCAGCGGCCGCAAGCGTATAGAGCGCACCAAAAGCGATAATTTGAGGAGAAGCAAGCAATCGCACGTCCACAAGCATCCCCATAACCGTAAAAAAAATCGGAACGAAAAAGAGATACACCGGATGAAGTTCTTGCCGGATGGCAAAATCAATATCCGTCTTAGAAAGGGTCAACCCGACGATATAGGCCCCGATGATGAGTGATAAACCGGCTTTTTCGAACAATCCGGCCAATAGAAAGGCAAGACCGAGGGCAATGATAGAAAAAGAGACCCAAGGTCTGAAAAGTTTCAGGAAATCCCCCACATGGCGTGCAAACGTCAAACCCAGTATCGTAAAAAGAAGCCAGATGCCGAATGTCTTCAAGGTAATCAGCACGATAGCGCCCCAAGCAATTGTCGCCGCACCGCTTTTTCCGAATGTGGCCGTAATACCGACGACCACTGCAAGGCAAATAATGCCGAAAACATCATCAATGACGGCTCCAGCGAGGATGACCACACCCTCCGGAGAATCGATTTTCCGCCGCTCCGAAAGGATTCGGGCCGTAATTCCGACAGAGGTTGCCGTGCTCACAATCCCTAAGAAAAGACACCGCGGGTCCATAAACGGCGCACTTAAAAACCACATCCCCAGTAAGTCTCCGGAAAGAAAGGAAGCAAGAACCCCGCCGGCTCCCACCACGGCGCCGGCAAGAGAATATCGTAAAAACATGGCGATATCCGTTTCAAGTCCCGACACGAAAAGAAGAATCACCGAAGCGATGGTGGCAAATGCATACAACTCCTGAGAAACGGGAAGCATTGAAGCGCCTTTTCGAAGCGGGAAAAGGCCTTCGGGGAAACCGGGAATGGCCATGGAACCCAACAGATACGGACCGATGATGACACCCGTCAAGAGCTCTCCAAGAACCGACGGCAACTTAAGCTTTTCAAAAATCAATCCCCCCGTTCGGGAGGCAATGATGATGAACCCTATCTGAAAAATGAGATGGGTAGCAACTGCGAGGGGATCAGAATTTGCGTTTTTTGCTTCACCTGCAAAAACAAATGCCGGTATAAGCACCACCGCACAAAGTAAAACGGAATATCGGAATCCTCTCGTCATGGGGCTGCGTTTGCCTTAATGCCTGATGAGCGATTTGCGTCACTCTGATCTTGTTATCCGGATACCGCTTCTACAATTGATATCTTAATGCTACTTTCCTCGAAGGCATTTTGGATCATGGTATTCGGAATAACTGGAAAGAAAATCATGAAAGCCGACGCCGTATCCATCTTTTTTATGTTTTTAATGGTTCGATGGACAGTCCCTCCGGCAATGGATATGCCCAAGCGCTGCCGGCGGCTCATTCCAATTCCAAAGAGAGGTCAAATAGACCCCTTATTTTGGGGATACGTTAATGACGCTGTTGTGAGAACCGAAGCAGTTCAAACATTCCTGAGGGTTATCAGGGTCTCTTCTCCATTGCCCATCGACTAGAAATTTATACTCGTATCTTCCGGGAAACAACATGGCGATTTTTTCCCAAACCCCCGCCGCATTCTTTTTCAATGGATGCTTTTCCGGATTCCAATCATTAAAATTCCCGGCGAAAAAAACTTCTCTTGCCTGCAAGGCGTCCAATGTGAATACGACTTTTCTCCGCCTGGGTTTTGTCGTCAGATCACGATTTGACATAAAGCCTCCTTGCTCAAAATGTTTAATCTTCCCCTCCAACATCTTTCATATGATGCACCGCAAAAGACATGCCAAATAGGCAACAGGCTGATTTTATAGAAAATGCGGGTCGTTAACTGAATCAGACACCGGTATGCCGGCCTGCGAAACATACGCAGAGGCTTTGGGACGACTCAATTATAAGGGGTTTTTATCATCTAACTTTTTGATATATTGATGAATAGTAAAAACCGGAACAATTATCTCCGATTTGTAGATTTCGGAACTGTGACTTCACATCGAAAATCCTCCGGCCGGCCGAGAAAGAGGACCATTTGTTTTTGCCTTATTCTTTTTTCCATTTATGATATTTATCGGTGACGCGGTTCTGCAGGAAAGCAAAATCGTAACCTCCCCTCTGGGCGGCATCATACCACTCATGTCCGAGATTTTGACAGGCGCTGCATGCCTTTCGGGGGATGTGGACGGCCAGGATATGGAAGCCTTTGTCCGACGATGAATCGATCTGCAATGTGCCGCTGCATTCCGGGCAAATGCGGATTTTTTCTCTCTGTTTTTCAGACAAATTATCGGTATCGTAAAATATATTGCGGGAACGTTCGTCAAATCCCTTTTCCATGAGTTCCGGATTTTTAATCTCGTTTCTTTTTTCCCAGTTTCCCAGCGAAATCCTCTTGATATCATCGACCCAGCGGTCTATTTCCGGTTTTTGCCGGATCTTTTCCGGATCATAGTCCGGCTCTTTGACCTTGCTGTAATCGATGCCTGCCAAAGCCAGTATTATCCCGACATTCACATAGGGCAGCGCGCCTTCAATGGAATACCCGCCTTCCAGCACTGCTATATCCGGCTTAAGAATGGAGGTCAGGTTTGCATAGCCCTGGGCGGAAAAGTTCATGTGGGTGATGGGATCCGTATAATGATTGTCCTGACCGGCCGAATTGATGATGATATCCGGTTTAAATTCTTTCAGAATCGGCAGGACGATTTCTTCCGTCACCCTCAAAAAACCGCTTTCCGCCGTGTACGGCGGCAGGGGTATGTTGATGGTGGTTCCATAGCTCGTCGGCCCGCCTCTTTCATTGGGAAAGCCGGATCCGGGGTACAGGGTTCGACCGTCCTGGTGAATGGAAATGAAAAGAGTATCCGGGTCGTGCCAGTATATATCCTGCGTTCCATCGCCATGATGGCAATCCGTATCCACGATGGCCACTTTATCGACACCGTATGCCTGCCGAAGATATTCGATCATGATGGCTTCTATATTGACGTTGCAGAAACCGCGGGCTCCGTGTACGACCCGCATGGCGTGATGGCCGGGCGGTCGAACCAGTGCGAAACCGCGATCGACTTTCTTGTCGAGCACCGCCATTCCGATGGTTTTTGCTCCTCCGGCACTGATAAAATGGGACTCGGTCATGACGGCCCAAAGGTCCGGCACACAAAAATGAGTCCGCTGTACATCCTGGATGGTAACCAAATCAGGTTTAAACTCCGTAATGCCTTCTATATCCAGAAGACCTTCTTCAAAAACCTGATCCTGGGTATAGAGAAGCCGCTCTTCCCTTTCGGGATGAGTGGCGTCGATTGCCCAATCGAAGGCCGGAAAAAAGACCAGTCCGGTTTTATGTTGTGCCTTTAACATGATGTTAGAACTTTGTTCGCTTCGGTCACAATTGGAATACTGGAATATTGGAGCGTTGGAATGATGGGTTTAAATGAATTCTATCGATTTTATAAAAAAGATCTTTTCCGCTTTTATACCCAATATTTCATTATTCCATCATTCCACTATTCCATGTTGCACTGCAATGTTGAGCGTCAGTTAAAAATCATAATATCAATAGGTTATATAATTTACGAGACGTTCACTTATCGGTTGTCGCTGCCATCTTTTCGATCAAGTTGTCATAGCCGTGAATCAAGCCGGGTTTGACCTGGACTCGAATCCGTATGTTTTTGCCCGTGGTGTAAAATCCTCTCACCATGTTGAACTGCATTTCTTCTATGATTTCAGTTTCCAGGTGATCGGGATTTGCTCCCCTTCTGAGCGCTTTTTCTTTGAGCAGTTTCAGGGCCTGCTTTACCGCATCTTTACTGGTAAAATTCTTCTTTATCCGTTTTGTGAAATTTTCCTCCGGGGCGGCAGCCTTCTGTTGCTCTGTATCGGCAAAAAATGTAACCTCGCATGTGGTTCGCGCCAAAGCGGCACCGATGGCATTGGCAACCGCCCATCGGGGCACCACCCGGGCTTTAAAATCGGAGATGGCTTCGAGATGACTTGCAAAATATGGGGCCGGTCCTCCCAAAACGAGGATTTCACTTGGCCGCACGCGATACCCCTCATGAAGCTCGTGCACGGTATACACAGGTTTGCTGTTGACACGATGAACCATGGCTTTGGCTTCATCGAGTATCATCCTGCAGGTCCGATCGAAGATTTGATGCGCTGCATCTTCAATGGAAACACCCATTTGGGCGGCTAGGGGTTTGAGCCCTTCAACGGATTTTTCTCTGTCGCCGTTGTTCACCCTTTCAAGGACAAACAGCGCGTCGGTCGGCGTTGGAACCGGTCCCCCATAAGCCATTGCCGGGCCTCTGCGCCGGGGCCCGATGGATAGTTTTCCTTCAAGCAGCTTCACTTCGCTATCACCGCCAAGCCCAACGGATTGCGTATCCAGTGATCGAATTAAGGTTTTATAGCCATGAAGGGAAATACCGACCGGGTCCAGCAAGGGTACGCCGTCAACTAAAACCGCCATATCCGTGGTGGTGCCGCCAATGTCCATCACCATGCTGTCTCTATCCTTGCCGGCAAAGGCGATGGCACCCATCACGCTTGCTGCGGGTCCGGATAGAATCGTTTGTCCGGGGAAGTCCATGGACGCCTGGAACTTCATGTTACCGCCATCCGCTTTAAGAATGCGGATAGGCAACAACAGCCCTCTCGCTTCAAGTGATTTGTCTACCGCCGAGTAGAATTCTTTATGGACGGGATACACAGCCGCATTCAAATAGGTGGTTGCAATCCGCCTCGGGAAATTGAGACTGCCGGATATACGATGCCCCAGAAATATTTTATCAACTGAATCTTTTAGAATTTCGGCAATTTCGAGTTCATGAGCCGGGTTCCGGATTGAAAACTTGCTCACGATTCCCACCTGCATGATTCCCTCGGCTCTTAAGCGACTCCCGATCGCCTTTATTTCCTCAGGGTTTACAGGCTGTATCTCTCTTCCCCGGTGGTCCATTGAACCGGAGACAATATAATAATGGTCGTTGGTGCGATACCATTCAGGATCGATACCCGGCCCCGCGGAAACGACCATTCCTACAGTCGGGATATTGCCCTGCACGATGGCGTTGGTGGTCAAGGTCGTGCTTAAAACCACACGGTCTATTTTATCAGGATCGATTCCTTCGGTTACTTTTTCAAGAGCGGAGAGAACGGTTTCAAAAAGGTCAGAGGGGTCGGTGAGGACTTTAACTTCTTTGATAAGGCCTTCATGGCCCAGCAGAACCGCGTCTGTGTGGGTGCCGCCGACATCGAGTCCGATTATCATGGCTGTTTCCAATCCATTTCCATTTTCAAACTAACCAAAATGCCGATTGATGTCAATATACGGGGTGAACACGGGGTCTAGGTGAACGCATTTATTTAGTCCTAAAAAACCTGGTCCTCTGGGCCAGGTCAGAGTTGTCCGGCTCTGCCTGAAGAAGCGTTGCAAGAGTTTGAAGTGAACTAAAGTTTAAAGTGAGCTAAAGATAAGGAAT
>DUZK01000206.1 GCA_013349495.1 Deltaproteobacteria bacterium | reverse complement strand
CAGCACAAAAACCGGTGAAAGGTTTATTATCGTCACCTTGGCTGATGATTTGGAGAGTAAGGTCTCAATCAGAAAATAAAGAATAACGCTTTCCGGATATCCGGATCAAATTGATTGATGAGGAAACGCCGTCAGAACTGCTGCCTTTGGTTAATTTGATCGGAAAGCTTTCAGTTGAGATCGTTGAAGCGAACGAAACTGAATGATCGGGCCGATATAGAGGATCGATGAATGCGGAAATTTTTATTTAACCGAATGGAATGTGCCGGTTCGTTGGGCGATCTGGGTACCCTGCTGCCCATAGCCATGGGGATGATATTGATCAACGGGCTGAATCCATTGGGTCTGTTTCTCGCCATCGGTTTGTTTTATATCGTTTCCGGCCTTTACTTTAAAGTGACGGTTCCGATCCAGCCCATGAAAGTAATCGGGGCCTACGCCATTGCAACGGGGATGGGTGCTTCACAAATTTTCGCTTCAGGGCTATTAATCGGAATATTTTTGTTCGTTATCGGCGCCACCGGCGCCATTACCATTATCGGCAAGCATACCCCGAAATCGGTAATCCGGGGGGTGCAGCTCTCCACCGGCACCCTGCTCATGGTCCAGGGGGTTAAATTCATGCTGGGAAGCTCGAAATACCAGCTTCTTCGACAAGCAGTCGAACCGTATCTTCAGATTCAACATCTCGGCCCGATTCCCATCGGATTGGTCATTGGAGCGGCAGCCGGGATCGTTACCCTGCTGCTCATAGAGAACAGAAAATTTCCGGCCGGGCTGCTGGTGGTTTGCGGCGGTTTAGCCGTCGGATGCCTGATGGGAACGTATGAAGGATTGAGCGGTTTGCGGCTTGGCATCCACGTTCCGAAAATCCTGCCTTTCGATTTTCCGTCAGTGCCGGACTTTACAGCCGCGATTTTTATTCTTGTCCTTCCGCAGATCCCCATGACGCTGGGCAATGCCGTGATTGCCTACTCGGATTTATCAAAAGATTATTTCGGAGATGCATCGGAAAAGGTTACTTATCGAAGCGCATGCATCAGCATGGCCTTTGCCAACTTCATCAGCTTTCTGTTGGGCGGGATGCCGCTTTGCCACGGCGCAGGCGGCTTGGCCGCCCACTACCGGTTTGGAGCACGCACGGCAGGCTCAAACCTGATTATCGGATCCGTATTCATGTTGCTTGCGGTTTTGTTCGGAAGTCACATCCTTTCAATTGTATACCTTCTGCCCATGTCCATACTCGGTGTGCTTTTGCTATTTGCGGGAAGCCAGCTGGCCTTAACCCTCTTGGACATTAAAGAGCGTAAAGATCTTTTTGTTGTCATGATCATGCTGGGGATTACGCTTGCTTTAAATCTTGCGGTGGGATTTATCGTCGGTTTCGGAATTGCCTATCTGTTGAAGTCTTCCAGGACGGCCGTGTAAAAAATCCCTTTCGCCCCCACCTGATACGGCAATCATGTATCTTAAGGGTGCGATACGTGAGAGCTTATTTGACCTTGTCTCGTTGGGGTTGATCCAATAACTTGCGGATGGCTGCGGCCAGGTCTTGTATGGAGTGGGGTTTTAATAGGAAGTCTTTTATGCCGAGCTCCTTGATTCTTTCATGGGTGATAAGATCGCTGTGACCGGTACATAGAATAATCGGGATATCCGGACGGATGGCCATCAGTTCTCCTGCCAGAAGGTCGCCGGTCATGGCCGGCATGGTCATATCGGTAATGACCAAATTGAAGCTCTTCGGGCTTTCTTTAAAAATTTTCAATGCTTCCTTTGGGCATGATTTCGCCACCACCGAATAACCGAGTTTCTCCAGCATAGTTTGTCCGATATCCACCAGTGGTTCTTCATCATCAACAAAAAGAATTTTCTCCACTCCCCCGAGGATCTCAACAACTTTTTCATCTTCCGGAAGTACGGTTGCTTCTATCCTCGGAAACAAAACATCGAAAACGGTCCCTTTTCCGGGCTCACTTTTTACATGGATGGTCCCGCTGTGGCTCTTTACGATTCCTTGCACTACGGCAAGCCCCATTCCGGTTCCCACTTCTTTTTCTTTGGTTGTAAAATAAGGATCGAAAGCTTTCTGAACCGTATGGGGATCCATGCCATGGCCGGTGTCTTTCACGGACAGCTTCAGGTATGTTCCGGGTATAATCTCCGGCTGCTTTAAGGCATCCTGTTCCGTCAGTTCCAAATCCGTTAACGTAATCTCGAGTTTGCCGCCGGATTCTCTCATGGAGTGATGTGCATTGGTACAAAGGTTCATTAAAACCTGATGGATTTGGGTGGCATCCGCCATGATTACCGAATCTTTAGATTCCAGATGTTGAACGATCTTAATGGTGGACGGTATGGATGCCCGCACCAATGAAAGGACCTCCTTGACGATGGCGCTTAGAAGTATGGGTTTATGCACTCTCTCGCTTCGCCGGGTAAATGCTAGAATTTGCCGTACCAGGTCTTTGGCCCGATGACTGGCGATGAGGACCTGATCCAGGCTCTGTCTTGCGATATTGGTTTTGGGGATTTCATACATGGCCATTTCCACATACCCCATGATTGCCGCCAGGATATTGTTGAAATCGTGTGCCAGGCCGGATGACAATTGTCCTAAAGCCGAGAGCTTTTCGGTTTCGGTCAATATTTTTTGCATCTGTCTTTCTTCTTCCAATCGCTCTTCCAGCTCGCCATAAAGCCTTGCATTTTCGATGGCCATTGCCGCCTGTGATGCAAAAATACTCAAGAGCATGGCATCTTCCTGGGTGAAGTTTGACCCGTCCTCTTTGTTGATGACCTCAAGCACGCCGATCAGTTTTGATTTTGATTTCAACGGCACACATAGAATCGATTTGGTTTCATTCCCCGTCATCTTATCGATTTCAGGATAGAACCTGGAATCGTTGCTTACATCCGGCACCAGGACATATTGTTCGTTTTCGGCCACCCAACCTGCGATTCCGGTTCCATAAGGGATTCGGATATCGGTGAGCATCTCTGAATTGGGTCCTGTGGGGACACTGAACACCAGTTCATTGGTCTCTTCATCCAGCAGCATCAGCGTGCTGGATACGGAACTGGTAACCCGATTGGCATGACGCATAAGGTTTGAAAGAACTTCCGCCAGATTCAGCGTGGAGTTGATAATCGAAATAATTTCAACAGCCACCCCTAATTTTTTACTTCCGATTGATTTATATATTTCTAAGAAAGAACCTTGTTCTATGAGGGCTTTTTCAATCTGCTCGCCGGTCGCAAAACCCATATCCAGCATTATTTGTCCCAGCATCGGCGTATCATGGGCTTCCTTGGCCAACCGCGCTTCACGAACCACTTTATTTCTCTGCAGGAATTCCGGCAGTGCTTTCTTTTCAAAGTGCTCTTTCTGCTGACTCAGGGATTCATCCAGTTCCCCTTTGGTAATGAAACCGAGCTCCCGCATGACTTCCCCGAGTAGTTTTTTAAGTACCATTCATTAAATCCTTCGGTTATGTAGTAAAATGCCGAGCCCGTTCTCTATTATATCGGAATTATTAGGCCGATAATAAAGGGTTTTGAAATTATTTAATAAAAATAAACACCTGAGTCAAGGTCAGGTTTGCCGGGGTCTGTAATACGAACCCATGTCTCATACTTCGCGAGCACTTATTTGCCGGGTGTCGGGGCTAAATCTGCAGCGATTTCTTCAAGAATTGCACTCAGATTCGGAGCGGCGGCTTCAGCCACATCAAGGATGTCGGAAACAGAAGCCGGTTCCGGATGATCCGGATCATGAACATTGGTAATGGTAGAGAATCCGATGACTGTCATACCGGCATGCACTGCGGCAATAACTTCGGAAACCGTAGAAAAACCTACGGCATCCGCGCCGATTGTCCTCAAAAAGCGAACCTCTGCCGGCGTTTCCAAAGAGGGGCCCTTTAAACCGGCATAGACACCCGCCTGCAGGGGAATCCCCAATTTCTTTCCGGCCTTTTTTGCATGTTCCATCCACCGGCCATCATATGCCCGGGCCATATCGGGGAACCTTGATCCCCATCGGCTTTCATTGGGCCCGATTAACGGATTGGAGCCGGTCAGATTGATGTGGTCCGAGATCAACATGATATCACCGGGCTGAAAACCGGGATTCAGGCCGCCCGCTGCATTGGAGAGAATCAGATGGGTAACACCCAGCTCCTGCATTACGCGGATCGGAAAGGTGACTTCCAGCGGAGAATAACCTTCGTATAAATGAAACCGTCCCTGCATGACCAGGCATCGGCATGTACCCAGGCTGCCGAAAATGAGACGACCGTGGTGGGATTCAACCGTTGTTTCCGGGAAATGCGGAATTTTTCGGTATTCGATTATGGTTTCGACATTCAATGCATGGGCAATGTCCCCAAGTCCGGTGCCGGTGATCAGTCCGACCAACGGGAGGGTTTCAATCTCTTTTTTGATGAAATTTGATGACTCAAGGGCTTTTTGGACATATGCATTCATCCCGGACCTCCTTACTTGTCTGGTTATCCACTATACTTCGGTCAACATGAGTGTTGGCCTTTTAGATAGAAGTGATTAATGTTGCAGGTTTCAGTGTTCAGGTTTCAGTATCTAGTTCTCAATCACCGGTGTCCCCTGACACCAGACACCTGAAACCTGTGACCCAATTCCCCCACCCCAATATGTGTTAATATACACTACACAAGGGGTATATCTGAACCCGGAATTTTAAATGCGGTTACCCTAAATCGGACTCGACTGAAGATTGACATTTACAAATGGTTGTGAGATATAGTTTCCTTTGTTTTTTCCGCCCAGGCGCGGGTACATACTTAGACTATACGGCATAGGAGATGAGTCAATGGCAGTAACCGCATTTCGATTCCAACATCCAGATATCACAGACGATACGTGGATTCAAATTGACGAAATAATTGATAGCAACAAATCCAAACCCGGCTCCATCATTACCGTACTCAGGAAATGTCAGGATACTGTGGGGTATTTGCCGGTAGAACTCATCGATTATATCGGAGATGGGATGAATTTGTCCCGCAGCGAAGTATATGGCGTGGCCTCCTTTTATGCTCTTTTTTCCATGGAACCCAAAGGTCGGCATATCGTCAAGCTGTGCCTGGGAACCGCCTGCTACGTCAAAGGGATTAAGGAAGTTTTGAATCGCATTTCTAATGAATATAAGATTGAAGAGGGGGAAACCACCGAAGATCGGCGGTTTTCTCTGGAAGCCGTCCGATGCCTGGGAGCCTGCGGGCTTGCTCCGGTTATGGTGATCAACCAGGACACCCACGGCGATGTAAAGGCCGACGGTGTACTCAAAATATTGAATCGTTACGAATAGAAATTGAACTTAGTACGCCCCTACAAGTCGCTCACAATTGGAATATTGGAGAGCTGGAATGAGGGATTAGTTGCACTGCAATGTTGCAAGTGGAAGGCTCTATATGAATGGACTCAGGGGACTGGACTGTTCCTGGTAGGAGATAATTATGGCGAGATTAACAGTTGAAGATCTGAAGGCGCTCAGAGAAAAACTCATTGCGGAAGCAGAGCAATCCGACATTATCAAGTTGTTGATTTGCGGCGGTACCGGCTGTCATGCCACAGGGAGCATTCCTGTACTTGATGCCCTAGAAAAGGAAATCAGCGACAAGGGGCTTAAGGATAAATTTCAGGTGGTGGAAACCGGATGTAACGGATTTTGCGCCAAGGGACCGATTCTGGTTGTTCACCCGGAAGGTGTGTTCTACCAGAAGCTGTCCGCAGACGATGTTCCGGAACTGGTGGAGGAGCATCTGATCAACGGCCGGCATGTGGAGCGGCTGCTCTACAAAGAACCGGGCACCAAAAACATAATTCCCCTTCAGAATGACATCCCCTTCTTCGGCAATCAGATGCCGAGAGCCCTTAGAAACAAGGGGTTGATCGATCCTGAAAAAATCGATGATTATATTGCCAGAGATGGATACGCGGGGCAGGCGACAGCACTTTTTGAAATGTCTCCGGAAGATATTGTAGGGCAGGTCAAGATTTCCGGTCTGCGGGGACGGGGCGGCGGCGGGTTCCCCACCGGCGTCAAATGGGAATTTGCTTTTAAAAGTCCCGGTGACGTGAAATACGTCCTTTGCAACGCGGACGAAGGGGACCCGGGAGCCTTTATGGACCGGAGTATCCTCGAGGCCGATCCCCATGCGGTCCTGGAAGGGATGGTCATCGCAGCCAAAGCCATCAATTCCCATAAAGGATATATCTATGCCAGGACCGAATACCCTCTGGCCATCAAACGTCTGGGAATCGCCATTGACCAGGCCAAGGAATTCGGTCTCCTGGGTCAGGACATTCTCGGATCCGGGTTCGATTTTGACGTGGAAATTTATCAGGGCGCCGGCGCCTTTGTCTGTGGTGAGGAAACCGCGCTGATGCGTTCCATCGAGGGCAAACGGGGAATGCCCCGGCCGCGCCCGCCGTTTCCGGCACAGAAGGGGCTTTGGGATAAGCCGACCATTCTGAACAATGTGGAAACGTTTTCGAATGTGCCGCAGATTATCGTCAATGGCGGCGCCTGGTACGCCAGTGTGGGGACTGAAACCAGCAAGGGAACCAAGGTGTTTGCCGTATCCGGCGATGTGAACAATATCGGTCTGGTGGAGGTTCCCATGGGAACCCCTTTGCGCGATATAATCTTCGATGTGGGGGGCGGAATTCCCGATAAGAAGAAGTTCAAGGCGGTTCAACTCGGAGGGCCCTCGGGCGGATGTATTCCGGAAGACCATCTGGATACTCCGGTGGAGTACGAGGCCATCATCAAGGTAGGTGCCATCATGGGCTCCGGCGGTGTGATCGTTATGGATGAAGATACCTGCATGGTGGATATGGCCCGGTTTTTCATGGATTTTATTCAAGATGAATCCTGCGGCAAATGCACGCCGTGTCGCGAAGGGACCCGCCGGCAATTGGAGATTCTGGAGAAAATCTGCGATGGAAAAGGCGAAGAAGGCGATATCGAGTTGCTGGAAGCACTGTCCACCGTAATAAAGGAATCGGCCCTCTGCGGCCTGGGCCAAACCGGACCGAACCCGGTACTCTCCACCCTCAGATACTTTAGGGATGAATTCAATGCCCACATTTACGACAAGGTCTGCCCGGCCAAGCGGTGTGCCTCATTATTAAAATTTGAAGTGGATCCGGAGCTCTGCAAAAAATGCGGTCTCTGTTCCCGCGCTTGTCCGGTGGATGCCATTGAATGGCAGAAAAAAGAGGTGGCAAAAATCGACAAGGAAAAATGCATCAAGTGTCTGACGTGTTACAGAAAGTGTAAGTTTGGGTCTATTTTTTAATGCAATAATAAACTGCTCAAAGAAGTGCCTAAAATTAAAAGTGCCTAAAATGTCTAAAGTTTTGGAATTCTATCCTTTTTATAAAAAAAGATAGAGCAAAGCGAATACCTTAACTTTAGGCACTTCAAACTTTGGTTCACTTGTATCTTTTTCGGCTTGTCCGAGTTGGGAGTTAACACATGGTTACAGCGGTCAT
>DUZK01000205.1 GCA_013349495.1 Deltaproteobacteria bacterium | reverse complement strand
TAGAAAGCCCAAGTCAAGCCGATTCGGCGCTGAAGGCAACCCGCTTCGCAGACGTATGAAACTCGCACATAAGGGGGCGTAACACCGAACAGAGCACCGACTGAACCAAAACATTACGTTAGATAACAAACAGTTACGGCTTATAGCAGCACATTCATGCTGTTCGATGCAACGCCCCCTAATGCACTCAAACAGTCATACTGCTGCGAATCGGCTCACCTTCACCGCCTATTGCACAAATCGACTTGGCTTTTGTAGATAACAAGGTAAGGTTATATAACCCAAAAGAATGATAGACCTTAGGGAAACTGAATTGTCATATGGTTCTAAAAAAAACATGCGCTGTGGAACCGGGAACATACCCTTCGGTTTGAGTTTGCCGGTATCAATTGCGAAATTTATGCTCCGTACCGGATATCAATCTTTTGATATTGGGCATATGTCGTATGATAATCAATCCGGCAGCAATACCGGCACAGCCGGTTAAGGGAACGGAACCGGTTGTCATCCATACGGTAAACGGAAGTAACAGGGATGCTATCAGAGAGGCCAGGGACACCCGGTTTGAAAGCCTAACGGAAAGAATGAAGGCTATAATCGAAATGGTACATGCAACGGGTGCGATCACCAGAAAGCACCCGGTGGCAACGGCGATTCCTTTTCCACCCTCTTTAAATCTCAAATAGATCGGAAAAAGATGCCCCAATACTGCCGCCAGTGCAACAGCAGAGCGGAAAAGGTCTCCCTCAGAGCTTTCGGGCGTTATTGATACCGCAAGCCATACCGGAATCAGTCCTTTCAGGATATCTGCCGCGAGTGTAAGAATCGCAAGTCTTGCCCCCCCTAATCGGTAAACATTGGTTGCACCGATGTTTCCGCTTCCGTTTCTCCGAACATCGATTCCGGAGAAACGACGGGTTAATATTAATCCCCAGGGGATCGAACCCAGAAGATATGATACAATCGGAAGGCCAAACAAAGTCAGCGGAGCGATATTTACCATGATCTATCTCTCATTTTAAGAACGAAGCTGCTGTTTTTAAGATTTATCGTACTGATATTGACATATCAACCCATTAAGTTTGTTTTTTGGGAGGGCCGAAATATGGAACCGATCAAAATGCCCATTACCGATGTTTTGGATTTGCACACCTTTCAACCCAAGGAAGTTCCGGATCTTCTAACAGACTATTTTTCAGAGTGTATTGAAGCCGGAATCCATACGGTTCGGGTGATTCATGGGAAGGGAAAGGGAATTTTGAAAAACCGGGTGCATTCCATTTTAAAGAAAAATCCCCTGGTCCAATCCTTTAAAGATGCGCCGTCCGAACGGGGTGGATGGGGAGCCACAATCGTGGAATTAAAAAAAGTAAGCGTTTAAAATATTGATTTTGGAATATCTATTTCCCGCAAACTATATGCTTCCGATCTCGATTGCATTGAGAACTTCTTTTGCCTCATTGAAATCGGGATCCAGCTCCAGTGCCTTATTGAAACAGGTTCTCGCCTTGTCCGGCAGCTTCATCTCAAAATAGAGCCGACCGATATTGTAGTGTATGTGGGGTTCATCCGGGTGGACTTTTAATGCCTTTTGATAGTGATTCAACGATGTCTTCAAATCACCTCTCCTTCGATATAATACGCCGAGACTGTTGAAAACATTGACGGAATCCGGGCTGATTTGGAGGATTTCGTTGAGCACCGCTTCGGCATCCTGCATTTTTTCTCGACCGATATAAATATCCGCCGCTTTTTGAAGGTATTCCTGGGCTTCCTCATTCATTCCCAGCTCTTTATAAGCGCGTCCCATGGCTTCAAACGCCTTGGCAAACAGCCGATCAAGCTGGGTTGCCTTCCGAAAGGCGACAATTGCCTCTTCATATTCTCCCTGAGATGTCTTGATATACCCGATATTGTAGTAGACTTCCGCCGTTTCGCCTCTTTGGGTGAGCTCCTCGAAAACCGTGAGGGCGCTTTCATAATCGTTCCTTTCGATTAACCGCATTCCTTCTTCGAATGATGATTCAGCCGCGGATATATCCGCCTGTATCTTGATCTTTTCGAGTGTTTTGATCTTCTGTTCCACGTTTTTCAGTTCAAAGGGTTTAACCATGAGCCCGGTAGCCCCTGCTTGCCCGGCCTGGATTACCTTGACTTTGGTGAATGCGGGATGGGTCAGGAAAAACGGCATGAAGTGAAGATTGTCATCGTTTCGGGTGATTCGCAATAAGGCAATACCGGTCATGTCCGGCATTTCCCATGCTGAAATGACGCAGTCAAAATCCTTGATCCGCATCAACGACCAGGCATCATTGGCATTGTCTGTTATTTCGATATCATCATGCCCGAGGGCGGTGAGAATTTTTTTAAGGTCATTGGTGTGGGTAGAATCATTGTCAACTAGTAGAAGGGAGAGTTTTTTCATGCTGTATGTCCATCGATTCGATCGAGTATCGGTTTGCCCACTAGCTCCTCCGGTCTGATGAGTGTTGCCGCCCTTCCCATTTTTGCAGAATCACTTCCTCGGCGAAGTTTCAAGAGGAGATCTTCGATGGTCTGGACATTATGATTGTCGATGGTTGCAGACAGCGGTTCAATTTTATATTGAAATCTTTGCTCCGTTGCCCGTTTCATGCAGGTTAGGATTTCCATCGCAACCCTATAGCACCTTAACAGGGAGTTTTCAACACGGGCCAGATTGATTGACCAGAAATGAAATTCATTCCAGGTATTTTCTAAGAGGAATTCCGCTTTCGTCATAGTTTTTGCACCACCGGCATCATGAGCATCTAAAAAGACTAGTAATTTATCCGGTTGATCAATTCTTTTAGATTCGGGTCTTTCAGATTCGCACGGCTTCTTCTTGAAATATTGGCAGGTATCGGTGAACAGCTGTTTTGCTCGGTGAGCAGTGACCGTGCAGGCATTGGGTTCAAACATGATTGAAGATTTTTTGTGAGCATGCAGTTCATTTAACAAAATCCACCCGATGACCCGGAGAAGATGCTGTCCGGAATAAAGTAAAGACTTTTCATCTTTACCGGAAGATGTACCGTCGTAGACTTCCCAACAATCTGCCAAGGGTTCTTCAGCGTTGCAGGATATTGAAAGTAAACGATTCTTCATTTGGGTTCTTAAAAAGGTCGAGCAGCGCTCTATTTTGCTCGGCTTTTTTTGAAACCAGTCAGCGATCCGGTTGGTCAACGCCTTTAAGTCGGACAGGGTCATATCAAACGGTGGATTTTTTCTGTCCTGACTTCTTAAGATCAATTCATACAGAAACATGAGTTTATCAAAAATGAGCTCATCAAAGGCAAGCTTCTCATTCTCCGACCATTGCGTGTACTGTTCAAACCGGTTTATCTTCTCCGCTTCCCATGACCATTCTGCAAACAGCCGGCTCAACAATTCCTGTTTGGGGCTGTCCAATTTCGGCACGGATGAAAAGGGGTAACCTCTTAACCGCAGAATGATGCAGTCTTTGATGAGTTCGAGTCCCTGCGGGTCATTCATGTACTCAAAGAAATCCAGAATCTTTTCAAAGATTACCAAATAGGGATCCACCAGGTAACTGTCCAACTGTCTTTCCGAAAACCGCTGTTTTACTTTATCGCACAACAGGCCGTCCCTATTTCCAAAGAAGGAATAATAGGCGATGAGTGTCGATTTGATAAGCGATTTTACCGGATCGGTTCTGGATTTATAAATCTGCCAGAGAAGCGCACCCAGACATTCTGCCTGATTGATGGATTCAAGACCGCCGAGATCGATGTAGTCTTCCGCGACTAGCTCCTCGATGTTCGATTGCGAAATGGTATTGATCCATTGGTTGTATTTCGAATCGGATAGACCCACCGGAAGAACGGCCCAATAAGGAATTCTTCCGGCAACCATAATAAACGTCCGGTAGAATTCTTCTTTCAGCAGGGTTTTCTGAGCCGTTCCCGAGCTTTCGGAATCGATGGCGGAAAAGTTATTGTTTCGAATTTGATTGATATCTAGAATGAAAAATTTCACCTGCTGTTGATAAACGGTTTCGCTCCAACGCTCGATTTCTGAAAGCTTCCGTGCCAACTGTTCAAGACTTCCGGATTGAAAAGCGGATTCATCAATCAATAACCAGTAATCAAAGTCGGAGTAGTGAGTTTGACCGATGGTACCCGAACTGCCCATCAGATAGACGCCATGGATGTGATACTGTCTTAATAAATACCTGGGCAGTGCATCTTTTTTTATTCGGTGTGTTTTTACGGCAAGTCTCCAAAAACCGGATTTTTCGAATTTGTAAATGCCGCACGGGGGTGTTTTCATTTTTAGATAACCGGGAAAATCGGGATGGTTGATATGGAGCAAGAAGGGAATCGAATGGAACAATTCAAGCTTTTCAGGCGATAAATAGCGGATCAGTTCTCTTAACCGGGAGATATTATATGTTAAGAAGGCTTCCCTGGCGACCCGGATTTTTTCAGTCGCTGATATACGGCTTTGATCACTTGACTGTTGCGAATGCATCTGATTGCACGGAAACCTTTAAATAAACGCTTAATTTATATTCGAATGTGACGATAAAATATATTGTATAGTTATTAAATCGGCAACAGGGCGCTGGGCTTTAGGAATTTTATATTTCAAACGCCCAACAGGATTTCATACAATTCATAAGGTGGCTTTATCACAATGGACATTGTTGATGCCTCGAAAGAATCTACAACCGGCTTAGAATTAGACAAGATTGATTTGTCGGATATCTTGCTTGCTCCGAGAACGGAGAAGAAGGCTCAAAAAGAGGGTAAAAAGTCCGGGATAAAAATTCCATCCCTAAATATAGCGAATTTTAAGATTACATTGATCATCGGCGCTATGATCCTGTCTCTTATCATCGTGTATTTGCTTTGGGATCAGAGGATTATTAACTTGCCGTTTACGGAGAGTGCGCCCACGCCGGAGATGTCGAAACGCATTGCAACAGTCGGTCCGGTGATGACAAGCTTCGGCAAGGATGAGCATATAAAGATGACCGTTCAAATTGAGTGTAAAAATACCAAGATAAAAGATAAGGTTTCCGAGCTGGATCGGCGGATTCAAAACAAAATCATGCTGATGCTGAACGATCCAAAAGCCAGGCGCCTGTTGAAGGAGCGAGATTTTAAAGCATTGAAGCCGTTCATTAAGAAAGAGGTGGAACAGTTGATCAAAAACAGCGGAGTCAAGGACGTCTACTTTTCAGAAATCACCTTGTACTAGTAAAAAAATCGTTTCCCCCATTTTTACACCTTTAGCCCCTCTTCGTTTTATTTGCGATCATTTAGGGCTATACATATGTATAGATACTATAATCTGTTTCTCCTGCCAGTATGAACTCAATTTGATCCTGGATTTCTTTTCTCTTTTCATTTTGTACCCAGGCCTGCCACTGTTCAGCCGATTGCCATGTGCTGATGACCATAATTTCATTGGGATTATTGATGTTTTTCAGTGTCTCACCTGATATGTACCCCGGCTGGCTTACCCCTAAATTTCTGAGTTGTTTCAACAGAGGCATCAATTCTGTTTCTTTTTCACTGGGAATGGTTCGCTTAATGAGAATTTTAACCGTCATGTTGCCTCCTTTATGGCTTTATGTGTTATCGTAAAAACCTTGCCCGTCAGAGGCGTTTCAGAAGGTGAGGAGATTTCGGTTCAGAAGTGTGTGGATCGATCGCCGGCTCGATGAAGATGAGTTCGCTTTGGGCATATGTCGATATCGATATGATATTTAATGCAGGACCCTTCTGTCAAGGAAAATGGATTTTTGTTTGACATGAATCGATTGATTCCATAAAATAACCGCACCTTTCCGGTCGATGCCATCAAGCTTGGGGTAGTGGGTAACCATCGTTTTTTGACAACCTGCGTTTGAAGGAGAATCGGATTTTAGGCCTGAACTGCTGGTGACCTTTCCCTTCCGCCCGGATTGTTTTAAGGGCCAATACCAGCAGTATTCAGACGCCTGTCATCTCTGTTGCCGGGTCCTTATTTCCCACTATCCCTTGCTTGTTCCTCAGGCAGATTGCGATTCAACATAAAACGGAAAAGGGGTTGCGGAATATCCGCAACCCCTTTTATTTTCTGATGCCGAGGAACAGAATTGAACTGCCGACACGAGGATTTTCTGACCCCTTTCGGATTTGATGGAATGGGAAGGAATCCGTGCGGTATCACCGGCCGCATTCATGAGGGAAATAATCGGTCGATAGAGGACCAAAAAGTGATGTTATCAATTTGACTCCTGCTGCAATTTTTCGAAACAGAATAACCAGACTGATCTCTCGATTTGGCTGCTGAATGGAACATCGTTATGCAACAGACACAAATTACCGCTTACTTGGCTCCAAAGGGTTTCGTCAATCAGGCTGCAGCGGAACTGAAGGGGGTGCAAGCCGTTTACGGCAGACTGGTCATTGCCGGCGGGCCGCCGCAAACTTCCTGCTGGGCCCAGAACACCTGGCTGGAGCCACGCACACTCCGGATACGGTCCATTACGGACGGCGCCAAAGCCCTGCGTGACATCCAGCGCAACTGGATCATGTATTCGTTTCGCTGGCATCGTCGCTCCACGTTAATCCAGGAGAAGCTTCCGCACGTTTCCGCACGGCCATTGCGATTCCCGGAACCTGTCCCTCAAAGCCCGCTGGGATCCTGGACCTTGCTGGCACCCGACCTCGTTCTGGCGTCGGCACGATGTTCAAGCGTCTTTCCTCACGGGGAGGTGCGGTTTGTGGAAAGCAAACAGGGGCCGCCGTGCCGTGCCTACCTGAAACTCTGGGAAGTGTTTTCCCGCATTCAAAAGATGCCGGCGCCGGGGGATGCGTGCCTGGATGCAGGATCAAGCCCCGGAGGATGGACATGGGTATTGCAGCAGCTGGGAGCCAGTGTGCTGGCCGTTGATCGCGCTGATCCGGCCACTGAAATTATGCGGCTGCCGGGGGTAACATTTCGAAAGGGAAGCGCGTTTTCAATTCTCCCGGATCAGGATAACCGCTTCGACTGGATATTTTGCGATGTGGCCTGTTATCCGGAAAAACTCCTTGACTGGGTCTCTATTTGGCAGAATTCGGGAAAATGTCGCAATTTCGTATGCACGGTAAAATTCCAGGGAGATTCCCATTATGGCGTTATCAATAAATTTGCCGCTCTTCCGCATACCGCATTTCTCCATCTATCACACAACAAACACGAATTGACCTGGATTTCTCTTAATGTTTCTTCCTACAACTGAAAATGAGCTGAATGCTCTTGGCTGGAGGTCTCCGGACGTCATACTGGTAACTGGAGACACCTATGTGGATTCGCCGTTTATCGGCGTCGCGGTCATTGGCAAGGCACTGATTGATGCCGGTTATACGGTAGGCATAATAGCGCAGCCCGATATCTTGAGCGGTAAAGATATCGGCCGGCTGGGGGAGCCGAATCTTTTCTGGGGAATTACTTCGGGATGCATGGACTCCATGATATCCAATTATACTCCGACGAATAAACGGCGAAAGCGAGATGATCTGACCGGC
>DUZK01000204.1 GCA_013349495.1 Deltaproteobacteria bacterium | reverse complement strand
GGCTTAATAGGGAATCCCGTTAAAGTCGGGAGCGGTCCCGCCGCTGTAACCCTGCCCTTTTCAATAAAAATAGAAAAGGGAACCCTTTTAGCTCAGATGCCACTGTTCTGAATAATCAGGATGGGAAGGCTGCTAAAAGGGCGGGGGAGTCAGAAAACCTGCCTTAACATATCGCCTAAGCCGCTGCGGGTGTGACAGAGTTCGAGGCGAGCTTTTGTAAGGGTCAAGCAAGCTGGGTGCAGCCCTTCAAACTGAAAAAGTTTGAAGGGCTTTTTTTTATGCCTCTTCATACCATGTAAGCAGAATGCAAGGACTTAAATCGAAATTAAAATGCGGATATATTTCAGTCACATCGTTCGTTATTGCCGGATTTGTTTTATCTGTCGCTGTGCAATCACACGGAAAAGACGTACTCGATCAATTGGGGCGAGCCGTTAAGTTGACACACACCCCGCAGCGTCTTGTGTCACTGGCGCCGAGCATAACGGAAATCATATTCGCTTTGGGCCGGCAACATCTATTAAAAGGCGTGACACGATTCAGCGACTACCCATTGGATGCCAAAAAACTTCCCAAAGTGGGTTCCTACGTTCATCTTGATTTAGAGAGAATCGTGGCCCTGAAACCGGATATTTGTATTGCAATCAAGGATGGAAACCCCAAAGCGATCATCGATCGCCTGGAATCTTTGGGAATTCCGGTTTATGCGATTCATCCTTTGAATGTAGCCGCTGTCATGAAAACCATCCAAGATATCGGCCGACTGCTGGGAGCCGGTGAAAAAGCGCATCATTTAGTTGAAAACATGCAATTACGCCTTCAGCGGGTGGAATCGATCGTGTCCAGGACAGCTTCCCGGCCCGGCGTTTTTTTCCAAATTGGCATTTCACCGATTGTTTCTGTGGGAACAGACACCTTTATCCATGAACTCATCGTGCTTGCAGGGGGAAAGAATCTTGCAGAAGGACCTGTCCCTTATCCGCGATTTAGCCGTGAACAAGTCCTCGGTCTTTCCCCGGAGATTCTCATCGTCACTTCCATGGCGCGCAATGCAATATTTGACAAGGTGAAAGTCGAATGGAGCCGGTGGAATAATATGCCCGCCGTTAGAAATGAACGCATTTTCATGGTGAATTCCGATCTTTTTGACCGGCCCACACCGCGCCTCATTGACGGTCTCGAGCTTCTGGTTAGGCTGATTCATCCCTCTCTTCTGGAGGAAGGCCGATGAAACCTCCGGTACCTTTCGTTTGGAAACGTCTGTTGACCATTACATGTCTATTGTTTTGCCTTCTTCTTCCGGCCCTGTTTTTAGGTCTTTGTGCGGGATCTTCCGGTATTCAATTCATGGCTGTCTATGACGCGCTTACCGGAAGCGGCAACACGGATTCCATACTCCATGATATTGTTTGGCGCATCCGATTCCCCCGGGTTATGCTTGCGCTATTGGTCGGATCTACACTTTCCCTTGGAGGGTTGGTTTTTCAAGCCCTGCTTCGGAATCCATTGGCAGAACCCTATATTCTGGGAATCTCAGGCGGATCGGCCATCGGGGCCATAATCGGCATTCTCGCGGGATTATCACGATTTCCCGGAGTAAGCCTTGCCGCTTTTGCGGGAAGTATTTCGACGCTGCTGGTGATCCTTTTTGTAACGTCAGGTCAATCGATGATCAAAAAGGATATATTGCTTTTATCCGGAGTCATGGTGAACGCGTTTTGTTCCGCCGTGATTATGTTTCTCGTTTCGATCACTCAAGATGCGCGACTTCACAGTATCATTTTTTGGCTTATGGGAGATCTGTCCATGTCGGAAACCGGGCAGGTCTGGATACTGCTTTTAATGCTGTTTCCCTGCTTTATACTGCTCTTCTTGCTTTCACATTCAATGAATCTGCTTCTTTTGGGAAGAGAAATCGCACAAACCACGGGGATAAACATAAAGGGTGTCACACTGGCACTTCTGATTACGACTTCATTTATGGTAAGCGCGACGGTAAGTTATTGCGGACTTATCGGATTTGTCGGTTTAGTGGTGCCGCACTTTCTGAGACTCCTCTTGGGACCCGACCACCGGATTTTAGTTCCGGCATGTGTGCTGGGCGGCGGTGCTTATCTGGTGCTTTGCGATATGATGGCAAGGGTTCTTCCCGAACAGGGAGAGATGCCGGTCGGTATTATCACCGCCATGGTGGGCGCACCGCTTTTCATCTACCTGCTGAAGAGGTCCAAATCTCGATGACTGCGGTTGACATTCAACATATAACGCATTTTTACGGGAATCGACCGGTGTTGGACGATATATCCCTTTCTATCCGGACCGGCACCTTTTTTACGATTCTCGGTCCCAACGGTTCGGGAAAAACTACTTTGATGAAGACTATTTCGGGAATCGAAAACCCTCAAACGGGTCTGGTCAAAATCATGGGGCGTCCTCTTCAGAACTATACGCGGAAGAATTTAGCAAAAACAATTGCTTTTCTACCACAAACAATACCCGTGGATTTTCAGTTCACTGTCACGGAATTGATCCTTATGGGGCGTGCACCGCACCAGGGGATTTTGGGCTTGGAAGATCAAAATGACCTGAAGATCGCCGATGAGGCCATGAAATTTGTCGGTGTGGAGCATCTGGCAGAGCGCAGATTGGATCGACTCAGTGGCGGAGAAAGACAGCGGATCTACATAGCTAAGGCGCTTTGCCAGGAACCGCGAATTATTTTATTGGATGAACCCACGGCATCCCTGGATCTTGCCCATCAAATTCACATCATGGATTTGATGGAACGGCTGAAAACGGAAAAAGGAGTTACCGTTGTCATGGTTTCCCATGATGTCAACCTTGCTGCAATGTACGCCGAATGCCTGCTTCTTCTAAAGGAGGGAAAAATTGTAAAAACGGGATCTCCGAACGATGTTCTCACCAAGCATACCCTGGAAAAAACCTACGATTGCACATTGTTTATTGATAAAAACCCGCTGGGTGATTTTCCGAGAGTGGCATTGGTGCCGAATAAATTCAAAGATAAGCAAGAAAAAGACTTGGGATGAAGACGCGAACAGTTTTTCACCCAAAATGTATTGACTTCTGCAGAAATTTTAATAGTCGTTCTTTGACCAGATGACATATTTGCGGTCCAGGCGCTCGTTTTGAGCTTAATAGGGAACCCCGTTAAAGTCGGGGGCGAGCCCGTCGCTGTAACCTCGCTCTTTTCTTTTTAAACGGAAAAGAGAACCCTTTTGGCATCGGTATGCCACTGTCCGAAAGGATGGGAAGGCTGCTAAAAGGGAGGGGGAGTCAGAAGACCTGCCTGGATCGGTGTACGGCATCAACTTCGCGGATGGAAGTATGCCGGCATGATCTTGAGGATAAAAAGGGAATCCCCGGATCGATTCAATTCGGTCCGGGGATTTTTTTGCCTGGACCGGAAACATCCAAGTTGCTTTGAAAAGGAGGAGTATATGAAGAAGACATTTTTACTCATTTTGTTTGTTGCGATTTCCGGCTTTCCAGGATTGACCCAGGCCCAAGAAAAACAAAAGGAGGCGCCTTCCGTTCCAACGATGCAAGAGGTAGTGGTCACCGCAACCCGAAGCGAAAGAACCGTCGATAAAATCGGCGGTAACACCGCAACGGTTATTACATCCGAAGATATTGAGGCCAAAAAACAGATGACCGTCGAGGAAGTACTAAAAGGGATCCCCGGGCTCGATGTTGCCGCAAACGGCGGGCTCGGGTCCCAAACATCTGTGTTTATTCGCGGAGCGGATTCGAAGAATACCCTTGTGCTTGTTGATGGGGTGATGTTTAACGACCCGTCTTCGCCCACCCGTAGTGCGGACCTCGGGAATCTGACGGTCGATAACATTGAACGAATCGAAGTGGTGAGGGGGCCCATGAGTGTCCTTTACGGCAGCAATGCCACAGCGGGGGTCGTCAACATCATCACAAAGAAAGGCCGGGGCAGACCAACGGTTCATGTCGGCGCCGAAGGCGGGTCATTCAACACATGGAAGGTTTACGGTGATACCGCCGGCGCATATAAGAAATTCAATTTTTCTGTGTCGGGGTCGCGAACGGAAACGGGCGGGTTTTCCATCGCAGATGATGACAACAGGCGGATACTTCATGACGGTAATACCTCGGAAAAAGACGGCTGGAAAAATACCACGGTCACCGGTAAGTTCGGAGTGGACATCACTCCGGATTTCGACATCAACGGCACCGTCAGGTACCTGGATTCCGAGACCAAGTTGGACGATTACTTTTCCGGAAACTTTCCGGACTTTAACGCAGGTTATGCCGTGGATCAGGTGGATTTTGATCCGGCAACTTTCCTTTCAACTCCGAATCCCAACGGTACCAAGAAGCAGCAAGTCGATAATCAACAACTTATCTACAAAGCGGATATTCATAACTTCTTTTTTGAACGCATCGTCGAATCGACCCTCTATTTTCAGGGCTCCAATCTTGAGCGGGACGGTTTGGATGCCGATGGCGCCGCCAGCTTTGATCTTGACGGCAAAACCCAGGAGTTCGGCTGGCAGGGATCATTCAACCATAAAGATATCAATCTGCTATATTTAGGGGCAAGCTACTTTAAGGAATTTCTGGACAGCAATGCATCGTCTTTAGATAAAGACCAGAACATCACCAGTTTCTGGGTACAGGATCAGTTATTCATTGGCGACGGTTTCGATATTATCGGTGGGATACGCTATGACGACCATGAACGCGCCGGGAGTGCAACCACATTCCGTATTGCACCGGCCTACACCTTTCAGCAGACCGAAACCACAATTAAAGGCAGTTACGGCACCGGGTTCCGAGCCCCCTCTTTGTTTGAACTCTTCTCGGATTACGGAAACGAAAACCTAAAGGAAGAAAAGAGTAAAGGCTGGGATGTAGGGATCGAGCAGCCGGTCTTTGAAAATAAAGTCAGACTCGGCGTGACCTACTTTGACATGCAATTTGAGGATCGCATCGATTTCGATATGTCGACCTATGCATACAACCAACTTCCCGGCGGTACCAAGACCAAAGGGCTGGAAGCGTTTGTCCGTTTCACGCCGATCTCCGATCTTACCTTTCTGCTCAATTACACATACACGGATACGGAAGATCCCGAAGGAAAACCGCTGGTTCGCCGGCCGGAAAACAAGGTGTCTTTAAACGCTCGATACCGGTTTCTTGAAAAAGGCACGGTTAACCTGGATGTTTACTGGGTGGACGAACGGAAAACCATATCATCGGCCAAAGATGTCAACGGCAACCGTGTTGAGGAGCTGGACGCTTACACGCTGGTAAACGTCTCGGCCCATTACGACCTGTTTGAATGGATGCAGGTTTACGGCAGAATCGACAATCTTTTTGATGAATTCTATGAAGAAGCCTGGAGTTTTGCAACACCCGGAATCTCCGCCTTTGGCGGTGTGAAATTCAGCT
The DNA here is from genome assembly GCA_013349495.1 of Deltaproteobacteria bacterium. Taxonomy (GTDB): domain Bacteria; phylum Desulfobacterota; class Desulfobacteria; order Desulfobacterales; family SURF-15; genus DUZK01. The sequence goes on along the minus strand of DUZK01000204.1, from coordinate 2,103 downwards.
TTTAAGCAATAACATCACGAGTAAAGACCCGGGGCACCCGGTCGTGTCCCAGGCGATAATTTGAGAAAGGAGACACGATGCGTTTAAAAATTACAGTTGCACGTTGGATATTTCTTTTGATCGGGTTCAGTCTTCTTTTCGGTAGGGTTTCCGCTTTCTCCTATTCGGTTCAGTTCACAGATTCCTCCGGCAATACGATTACCTTGAAACAGCCGCCGGTCCGTGTCGTATCCCTGGTGCCCGCCATTACCGAGATCCTTTTTGCCATCGGGGCGCAGGATGCGCTGCAGGGCACTACCTATCACAGCAGCTATCTGCCCGGGGCTCATAATAAAGCGGTTGTCGGCGGCTTCTTTTCACCGTCGATGGATCACATCCGGAAGCTGGCCCCTGATGTCATTTTCTACGCTCAGCTTCAACAAGATGTGAAGCAGCAATTTTCAGGCGGAACCTGTAGACTGATCAACCTCGAGACCCGGTCCATTGCCGATAGCTTCCGAAACATCCGGCTGATGGGTGAGATATTCAACAGAGAAAAACAGACGGAAGCCGTCGTGAGTGCCGTTCAAAAAGAGCTTGCGCTCATCGCCCAAAAGACCGCAAAGATCCCACCGGATAAGAAAAAACGGGTCCTCCGGCTGATGGGTCTGGATCCGGTGATGACGCCCGGGGATGATTCGTTTCAAAATGAGATGATCCGGGCCGCCGGCGGCATTCCACCACAGTTAAATAAGGACGGTGAAATCGTGGCGATCACCGAATCGGAATGGCGGGCGTTTAACCCGCAGATCATTTACGGCTGCGGCGGCGATCGAAAAACCGCAGAGACCTTCCTCGGCCGGCCCGGGTGGCAGGATGTGGAAGCGGTCAAAACCGGACGGATACTCTATTTCCCCTGCGACTTGACCTGCCGGGCAGCCACTCACACGGGGTATTTCGTCTCCTGGCTTTCATCGACCCTGTATGGGGATGAATTTTCAGACCCGGCCGAACAGGTTTATCCGGACGGCATCGTTCGGTCCCGAACGCTGACGATCGATCTGCCCTATGTGAAGCATACTCGGGTGGCGACCAGCCGGATCTATGACTTTTTGAACAAAACGCTGGTTATCGATTTTGTAACCCCGCTTTCGGTCGTTTCAACTTTGGAGGGGTTTCGGCCGGGTATTGAGACGGTGGGGAACCATTACGCGCCGCCGACCTGCTGGGGGATCTGGCATCATCTGGGGTTGGAAAAAGTAAGAAAGCGGGTGTTCCAGGTGACGGGAGTTTCCGAAAACACGGCAAGTTTTCTTTTTACCGGGGCGGACATGGATCATCTGTCTGTAAAACGGAAGCAGTATAAGGCCATGACCGTGTATGCCCTTGTGACGGCCGGCGTAAAATCCAATGCGGTTCGGATGTCCAAAGATAAGGGGGGATATTATGAGCTCGGGACCATCAACGCGATCCTGCTGACCAACATGAAACTGTCGAACCGGGCCATGTCCCGCGCGGTGATTTCGGCCACCGAAGCTAAAACAGCAGCCTTGATGGACATGGATATTCGAAGCAGCTATTCACCGCAATATCACCGGGCAACCGGCACCGGCACCGACAATATCATCGTTGTTCAGGGTACCGGCATTTCGGTCGACAATACCGGCGGACACACAAAGCTGGGGGAATTGATTGCCGCAGCAGTTTATGAAGGCGTCCAAGAGGCGGTATACAAGCAAAACGGGCTGGAGTTTCGGCGGAACATCTTTAAACGGCTTGAGGAGCGAAATATCAGTGTATACGGTCTTGTCTCCGAGGGGTTTTGCGAATGCGGAATCAGCCGAAACGCACTGGCCGCGGCGGTGGAAGAAATCCTTCTCGATCCCCGGTATTCATCGTTTGTGGCGACGGCTCTTGTCCTCAGCGACGATCACCAAAAGGGTCTGGTGACAGATCTCGGACTTTTCAAAGGGTGGTGCAAGAATGTGGCCGAAGAGATTGCGGGGAAGGAGATTTCCGATCTGAAGGACCGGATCGGCATCAACACCCTTCCGCCAGTGATGAAACTGGCACTTAACGGAATCATAAACGGTGTTTTCCATAGAATGAAATGAACCGTTTCAT
>DUZK01000203.1 GCA_013349495.1 Deltaproteobacteria bacterium | reverse complement strand
CTGTCGCAACCGATTCTGCAATAGTCCTTGGAGAATGTGCAAGTCCGCAGGCAAAAACTCCTTCTTTAATGGAATCGACAGGGCGCCATTTCGATTCGGCCTCCAGAAAAAAGCCGTCCGTATTGCGTGATGCGCCGAAAGCCAAAGCAAGACCGGCCGGCAGTTCCGGAAGCACGCCAGCGGCAAGAATTACCAGGTCTGCCGTAATTTCAACATCCTCTCCAAGTATCGGCTCAAAACATTTAACCTTCGGTACGGGGCCGTTAACCATGACTTCGGGTTTACGATTCTTTGTGTAACGGATAAAAATGACTCCTGCTTTTCTTGCCTGCGTGTAGTAAGTTTCAGTGAAACCGTATGTCATTATGTCACGGTAAAGCACGTAAACGGCGATTTCAGGATTCTGTTTTTTCAAAAAAAGAGCCTGTTTAACTGAAACGGTGCAGCAGATGCGGCTGCAATAGTTTTTCGGCTCTTCCCGCGTCCCGGCGCACTGAATCATGACGACCGAAGAGAGCGTCAAAGGATCAAGCGAACGGGCCGTAATTCTTTGTTCAAATTCCTTCTGTGTGATAATCGCTTCGCTTGCCCCGTGGCCGTAAGCGGTGATTTCCGCCTCCCTTCCCCCTGTAGCAAGAATTACTGCTCCGTGTTCAATTGTCCGGACTTCATTTTCGCTGTTTTCGACAGTGGTCATAAAATGTCCTGCCTGTCCGAAAGAGGAGAGGATATTCGTTCCTGTATGAACATGTATCAGGGGATGTTTTTCGATACTTTGGACGGTATCGTTTAAAAGGGTCTGAGTTGAAAAGCCTTCTATTGTTTCCGTAATCCATTTAAGATTTCCGCCAAGGTGCCCGGAAAGTTCAATTAGATCGACACCTGTCCCGGAATCCGCAATGGCAAGGGCTGCCTTCATGCCTGCAATTCCGCCTCCGACTACAAGGCAGCTATGAGTTACCGGCAATGACTGAACTGTTGACGGGTCCGCCTGTTTGAGCTTTGCGAGCCCCATTCTTAGGAGGCGCTCAACGACTATAGAAATTCCATTCTCACCGGAATTTTCTCCCGAATACTGAATTGCCGGCGTCCGTATATCCACTATTTCCGTAAGTGAAGCATCCAATCCGGTCTCTTTTTCCGACTCTTTCAGTTTCCGGCCGTAAATGTACGGAAGGCAGGCTCCGATCAGAAGGCGGTTCGGCTTGTACTTCCTGATCTGTCCGGCAAGTTCATCCCATCCGTCCGCAGTACAGATACGCTCGGAAAAAATAACATGGTTGACCTCAGGATCGGTCTTGAATCTCCCCGAAAGTCCGGTTTCATCGGTGGCCGCCAGAATTGATTTGCCGCAGGTACAAACAACTGCCAATACACGCGGCGTTTCCCGCTGCAGTTCAGGTGAAACCGTTTCCGGAGGCGGTTCGGGCATCTGGTTCTTTCCGGAAGCAAGGATAGCCCTTGATGCGCAGGCTGCTGCGGCAGATGCCTGAATAACCGATTCGCTTATATCTTTTTGTCCCGAAAATGAACCGCCTATTACGATTCCCGGCCTGGATGTCTCAGTTAATGAAAACGGAGCAGTTTCGGCGAATCCCCACGGATTGAGAGTAATTCCCGTTATCCCGGCCAGCTCCGCACTTCCCTGTGCCGGCCTTTGACCTACAGCAAGCACGATCATGCCGAAGCATTCTTCATGAATCTTCCCGCAGTCATCGACGTACCTGACAAGGAGATTTCCGGTTCCTTTTTCAGGCACGACCGAATGGACTCGTGCATTCTCAAAACGGACCCCGGATTCATCCTGTGACTTGTCCCTGTACCTCTGGAATGACTTTCCAAATGTACGCATGTCCATATAAAAAATGACCGTTTCGGCTTCTCCGTTTGTCCCGCTTTTTGCCAGAAGAGCCTCCTTTACGGCGTACATGCAGCAGATATTGGAGCAGAAATCGGCGTTATTCTGCAGATCGCGTGATCCAACGCACTGGAACCATGCAATTTTTTCGATCCGTTTCCCATCCGAAGGCCGCACCAGTTGTCCGCCGCAGGGCCCGGTGCCGCTTACTATCCTTTCAAACTCAATACCCGTTATGACGTTTGGAAGCGTATGGTAACCGCAGGTATCCTTTCCGTCGGCCGGATTGAAAAAATCTGTTCCGCAGCAAAGAACAATTGCTTCCACATCGACAAACCGGGCTCTTGCAATTTCAAATTCATTGTAGATGCCGGCAATTTTCGGGATCAGGAGATCCGTTTCAAAAGGCTTGAGCAGATAGTCGACGGCTCCTATTTTCATTGCTTCAACAGCGGTTTCAACCGTTGCATAGGCGGTCATCATCAGCACCGTCAGGTCAGGAAACCCTTCTTTTGCCTTCCGGAGAACCGTAACGCCGTCCATCCCGGGCATCTTGATGTCAAGGAGCATCAGGTTGTATTTTTGTCCGGACATCCGTTCTAACGCATCGGTCCCGGATTCAGCCATGTCGACGGAGTACCCTTCATCCTCGAGTAATTCTTTGAGGGAATCACGCACAATCAGTTCATCGTCCACTACCAGAATCTTAAACTGCCTGCGTTCCCTTTCAGAAAGCCTGATGGCTCCTGTAGGGCATACCGGTTCGCACGCGCCGCACATGGTGCATGAATCGGTGTCAACCACAAACGTATTGGGAATCCGGTGAGGCACCGGGAGATATATCGCTTTTCTGGTCGTAAAGCCCGCGTTGAAACTGTCTGGGACTTCAACCGGGCAGACTTTTATGCATTCACCGCACCCTATACAGAGCTCTTCACTGACAAGAGAGGGTTTTTTGCGCAGAGCCACCCTGTAATGACCTGCTTCTCCCTGAACCGATACCGGCTCTGTGCTCATAAGCAGTTCAATATTTTCATGAAAAAGCCCCTTCCGCAGGCAATACTGTGAAGATGCATCCCTGTTCACCATCGGAAGCATTTTACGCATCCCGCACCTGTCAGTGGGAAACTGGTAATCGAGCCGGCTCAAAATTCCGCCGATATGAGGTGCGCGGTCAACCAGGATTACGCGGTACCCCGTCTCCGCAAGATCGAGGGCGGAGCGGATGCCGCTGATTCCGGCCCCAACCACAAGCGCTTTTCCGATTTTATCATTCATAACATATTCTCCCAAACCACTCTAAGCCGTCGTTTAGCAAAGAGCCATGATACAAACACTACAAGCTAGTCTATACCGACAACCTCCTTGAATTCATCTTCCCGGAACTCGGACAACGGCGGTTTCTCATCAAGACTGCGACCTGCCTCGTATTCAAATATTTTTTGGGTTTTATGGGCTATGGTGCGGAACAGCTCCGTCAAAGGAATGTCGTTGGGGCAGGCGTTGGAACACTGGCCGCACCCGACACAGGCCGTACTCATATGAGCCAGGCGGGTAATATGATAAAACAGTGTATCCGTTGGCATTTTAATGATCCCTTTTCGTGCGGCCCATTGGAGATATTGATAAGGATCGTGATTGAATACATCGGTCACAAAAACGCATTCCCTGCAATAGCAAACAGGGCAAGCAACCCGGCAGTTGTAGCAGTTTACGCAATTGGAAAAATAGGCGGTCATTTTATCCAGGCTGTCAGAGTTCTCGCGGGTTTTGGCAAACATCTCATCCCGGTAGCTGGTACGCTGTGAAATTAAGGTATTAATGGCATCCTGGCGAGCCGGCGGTTCATTTGTATCAGGAAGATTCAACAGCTTTAAAATATGATCTCCCGCTTCAGTTTGAGACTTAACAAGGATTGATTCGCCTGTCTTCATGCCGTATAAGCCGATTTGGATATCCGCATTTTCAGATACCGGATATTCGCATGCCTTGCAGGCCGTGGCAAATTCAGCCCCTTCCATTTCGGTAATATTTCCACCCATAACGTTTTTATAAAAACGGATGGTTGATTCTGGTCCGTTTTGCCCAGCAAACTTTGAATATGCTTTGTTCTGAAATGCACCAAGGCAATCGACACTGATTAAAAGAATATCTTCCCTGAGGGCCTGTTTAAGTTTTACCAGCTCAATAAAGGCGCGGATCTCGCAAGGGCGCAATACGGCTGCCACTTTGCCGCCCATTGGTTTGCGGGTCAGCCGTGAGGCAATTCTGGCTGCATTCATCATAAAGGCCGGAGCAAGCGGATCAGCGCTTCCAAGGAAGGATGCGTCGGTTACCAGGGTGGGCATAACAGTATTTTTCGTTGGAAGGCGTTGAGGGACCAGGATGGCTGCGATATCTTCTAATTTTAGAATGCCTGCAAAGAACTGCTGCAGGGCTTCCAACGGATTCTGTTCCCTCAGGTCAATTTTAGCCGTGATGGTCATAACTGCCTCCGGTAAGGTTGTTTTGAATTCAGTATCGGAACCGGATTTGATGCGATCGGTTTCCTGACACCCAGCATCTTTTTCATTTAGATTACCATTTTAAGTTTTGTCTGACTTGGTCCCAATGCTTTTATTTGCCCTGTAAAAGTCCGCATGATCTCGGCAAGATGAACACCATCGCTGGCACCGATCCAGGTTAATCTTAACCGCTGCTGATCGAAACCGAATTGGGGCAGAATCTCTTTGAGCAGTTTGATTCGCCTCCGGGCCTTATAATTCCCGTTGATATAGTGACAATCCCCGGGGCGGCAGCCGCTGACCAGCACTCCATCAGCGCCTTCCAGAAAGGCCTTGATGACATACTGAGGGTCAACCATGCCTGTGCACATGACCCGGATGATTCTGATATTGTAAGGGTATGACAGGCGGGAGGTGCCGGCCAGATCCGCAGCAGTGTAGGTGCACCAGTTGCAAAAAAAAGCCACGATTGTCGGTTCAAACTCACTCATCTTTCAACTCCTTTCTGTATCGTGTCCCTGAAATATTTATTCTCTTACACGAACTGGAAAAAAACACCTCGACCTTTATGCTCAGGCGGCCAGGATGCCGTCAATTTCCGCAAAAATCTGTTTGTTTGTAAAATGCCGAATCTGGGCGGCTCCGCTTGGGCAGTAAGCGGCGCAACTTCCACATCCTTTACACACGGCTTCGTTCACTACGCTGATCCCTTTCAATGCATTGAACTCGATTGCCGAGTAGGCACATAAGCCGATACATATCTGGCAGCCGATACAGATGTCCGGCTCGATGGAAGAAATCATTGGGGCGACCGATACTTTTCCGGAGGCGGAAAGGGCGAGGGCCTCGGCGGCGGCTCCCTTGGCGTGCGCAACTGTATCGGGAATGTCCTTGGGCCCCTGGCAAGCCCCGGCCAGAAAAACACCGCTGGTGGGGGTGGAAACCGGTTCGAGCTTGGGGTGTTCCTCTTGAAAGAATCCGTCACTTCCGGTGCTGATCCCGAAGATGCGCGCCACCTCGTTTGCATCTGAACGCGCCTCCATCGCGGTACAAAGAATCACCATCTCCACCGGAACTTTCAGCATTCTGTCGGAAAGCGTATCCTCGGCGGTGATCGTCAGGATGCCGTCCTTTTCATCCACCCGGGAAGCTTTACCGCGGACCATCCGCACTCCCTCGCTCTGGACACGTTTGTAAAACTCCTCATACCCTTTGCCGAAGCAACGCATATCGATGTAAAAATTGTATATTTCGGTATCGTGTCCGCATTTGTCCTTCAGAAGATGGGCATACTTAAGCGCATACATACAACATGTGCGCGAGCAGTATTCGTGGTAGTTTAAATCGCGGCTCCCGATGCAGTGAAGGATCGCCACGCTCTTCGGAGGCTCCGTAAACTTGAAACGATCCTTTGGATCCCGTTTAAGAAGCTTACCCTTCGTCGGTCCTGTGGCATTCGACAACCGTTCGAATTCAAGATTGGTAAAGACATTGGCGTATTTACCATACCCGTATTGCTGAATCGGCGTCGGATCGAGCGGATCGAAACCGGTGGCGACAATGATGGAACCGACCTCGATTTCTTCTATCCTGTCCTTCATGGAGTGGTTGACCGCTTTGGCTTCGCAAGCACTCTCGCAGAGCTTGCATTCACAGCATCCGCCACAATTGACGCATCGGGCGGCTTCCTTTTGAGCCTGTTCCTCGCCAAAGCCCAAAGCTACCTCTGCAAAAGAGGTGGCGCTTTCAAGAGCATCCAGATGCGGCAACGACGCTCTCTCTATTTTGGAAGTAGTCTTGGAGATTTCCAGCCAATTTTGGCCAAGAGGTTCCCGGGCGGCCAATCCTTTGGCATAGCTTTCCATATCTTCTCCGATGATATAGGAATGGATCGCTTCTGCTGCCCTGCGACCTGCAGCCACCGCTTCGATTACCGTTGCCGGGCCGCTCACAGCGTCGCCACCGCCGAACACATCTAAAATGTTGGTTTGCATGGTGTGTGGATTCACAACGATTGTTTTGCGTTTCGAGATCTCCACAACCGTGTTTTTCGCAGCCCAATCAACGTCGGGTTGCTGTCCGATGGCCGGTATGAGCGTATCGCATTCGATGACGAACTCGGATCCCTCCACCGGGACCGGCCGACGTCGTCCGCTTTCATCAGGGGGACCCAATTCAGTCCGGATGCACTCAAACCCGGTGACCCTGCCGCCTTCTCCCCGGATACCCAACGGAGCCGTGAGAAAATGGATTTTTACTCCCTCGGAAAGGGCCCCGTTGACCTCTTCCGGGTAAGCGGGCATCTCCTCCCGGCTGCGGCGGTAGACGATCTCTACATGTCCGCAACCTGTTCTTAATGCGGCTCTGGCGGCATCGACGGCACCGTTGCCTCCTCCGATGATAACCACCCGTTTGCCGGGCGGTTTTCGTTGTCCCAGATTCACTTCCCGAAGGAAGGCGACCGCATCCAGCACACCCTTGAAATCGTCCTCGCCGCGGACTCCGAGCTTCAAGCTGCGATGGGCGCCGATTCCGAGGAAGATGGCTTTAAAATCCTGTGTTCTCAGATCATCAAAGCTGAAATCGACCCCGAATCTTTTGCCCGTTCGGGTTTGGATCCCCAACCGGAGAATGTTTTGGATTTCCCGGTTCAGAAGTTCAGGGGGAAGGCGATAGTCGGGGATGCCCACACGAAGCATGCCTCCCAGCATCGGCAGCGCCTCATAAACGGTGACCTGGTAGCCTTTCAACCGTAAGAAATACGCCACTGTAAGGCCGGCCGGTCCGGAACCGATAACCGCTACTTTCTCAGGACGGTCTTCGATTTTGGGCAGCGGCAACTCCGAAAGGTCTACCTGGTCTGCCGCAAACCGCTTCAGATCACGGATGGCAACAGCGGCGTCCACTTCGGATCTGCGACAGACTTGTTCACACGGTGCCGGACAGACGCGTCCGAGGGTTCCGGGCAAGGGCAGGTGTTCCATAATAAGACTCAGCGCTTCCCGGTATTTGCCTGACCTGATGAGCGCGACGTAACCCTGCACGTTGGTTCCGGCCGGACAAGTCTGAACACAAGGGGCGCGATCGTATTTGTCGATGCAGTAAGTGATCGGTACCGCCTGGGGGAAAGGCCGGTAAATAGCCTTTCTGGTTTTGGTGTTCACATCCCAATCATTGGGAAAATCAATCGGGCAGAACTTTTCGCACTCGCCGCATCCGGTACAATTATTTTCTACGTAGCGGGCCTTTCGCCGGACTTTT
>DUZK01000202.1 GCA_013349495.1 Deltaproteobacteria bacterium | reverse complement strand
TTTGGGATTTGGAATTTTCCGAGCGGTTTCGGTTATTGTTTTTGGGACAACGCCAGCGGGTTTGTTTCCTGTATGTATTTTTGGATCCCTTTAACAATACCCTCACAGAGCTGTTCCTGGTATTTTTGACTGTTCAGACGCTTGCATTCCCTTGGATTGCTGATGAATGACGTTTCTATCAAAATGGAAGGCATTTGTGCGCCCAACAGCACATAGAAGGGGGCTTGCTTAACTCCCAGGTTTTTTATCCGGGAATACTGCTCCTGCATATGAGCATAAAGCGATGATTGAATGTAATTTGCTAACTTTCCGGATTCATTCACTTTTACATTTTTCATCAAATCGTTTAAGATGGACTGGAGGTCGCTGATATTTTTAGCTGAAGTTTGGTTTTCTCGGGCGGCCACAAGAATTGCGCGTTCATCGGTGGCTAGGTTTAAAATATAGGTTTCAATCCCGATTGCACGTCGATCCGTTGCGGCATTGGTATGAATTGAGATAAAGAGATCCGCGTTTTGAGTATTGGCGATGGCGGTCCGCTCCTCCAGGGTTAGGTAACGGTCCCGGGAACGGGTGAGAACGACCTCACATTTCAATTGATCCCGAACCTTCCCGGCCAATCGTTTCGCAAGCTGCAATGCAATATGCTTTTCATGGACTCCCTTAAGGTATCCGGGCGCTCCATAGTCCCTTCCGCCATGGCCCGGATCGATGACGATTCGACTGACGCCCAACGCGAGTTGCTTTGCCAAAGAACTGGACGGAACGTCAGTGGAATCCGCTTTCGGCATTACCGTCGGCAGCTTGGCGGCTTGAGATTTGCCCCAGACGTCCAGAACGATTCTGAAAGGGTTTTTAAGCGAAAATATCTTATAGGTATCAAAGGACTTGATATCCACCACCACCCGAACCCTGTCCGGCGCATACTGCCCCGCTCGTGCATCTTTCAGGTGCGTATCATTGATGGGTATGATTTTTTCCGCTTCTTTTCCGAGTATGCTGTCGTCTAAATCCACATACAGACGCTGGGGTTTGTCGATGGAGGGGTCCTTCTTTAAGAGCCTGTGGGAAAACTGGGTTTCTCTGTCTGCGTCGATAACGATTCGCGTATAATTCGGATTTGACCAGTGACGAAGTCCAGTTACTGTGGTGGTTCCCGGGCTTGAGGAATTTGGGACTTCAGGTGTTTTAGGCGGATCCGGTTTATCGGCCGGAACCGGTGACATTTTTTTCTTTGCAGCAGTTTTTGTTTTTAGTTCTTCCGGCATCGAGTGGATGGCAATTTCCGCTTTTTTGCGATATCGGCTCTTGGGATACCGCTTAACGATGCGCTTAAAGATATCGATGGCTTCGCGCTGATCCGAGTTTCTTCCGGATATCCGGTACAGCTCCTGGTAGAGAAGGCCGGACTGGTAAAGCCCTGCCGCAGCCCAGGGGCCTGTGGGATCATGCTTGTAAACCGCCTGGTATTTACGGATGCAGGTCAGCCAATTGTGGCGGTATTTCTGTTTGGTGGGATTTTCTTTGAGTTTTTTATAAAAGGCATCGGCATGAATGTATTTATCCCGGGCCGTTACGGCATAAGAGGCGGATGGATACAGTATCAAAAGGAAGCAGACAACGATCCAACTCAGGAGCGATGTTCCTACAATCGGACTATGCGTTTGAATTGCCTTCTTTTGCTCTTTCATGGAGTTCATTTAAACAGTTCAAGGCATCCAGCGGTGTCATTCGGCCGATATCCAATTTCTTCAAAGTCTGAATAATTTTCTGCTCAGGTCTAATAAACAGGTCGAGTTGATACGGTCCGCTCTTATCGATGGCTTCACCTTCGACAAAAATGGGAACCCCATCCAATCCTTTTTCCCCTTTTTCAATATTTGAAAGTATCTTTTTAGCTCGCTTCAATACATGTGGAGGAATTCCCGCCAATCGTGCAACCTGTATTCCGTAGCTTCGGTTCGTACTCCCTTCAACCATCTTTCGCAAAAAGATGATCTCATCATTCCACTCTTTTACGGCTATATTATAATTTTTTACCCTGGACTTGGTTTCCGACAGATCGGTCAATTCGTGATAATGGGTTGCAAAAAGGGTTTTTACCCCGCTGTCTTTCAGGTCGTGGAGAAACTCCGCCACGGCCCATGCAATGCTGAGTCCGTCAAAGGTACTGGTTCCCCTGCCGATCTCGTCCAAAATAATCAGGCTGTCGGGGGACGCATTGTTCAAAATATTCGCTGTTTCCTGCATTTCCACCATGAAGGTGCTTTGCCCTTGAGACAAATTATCCAGTGCCCCGACCCGCGTGAAAATGCGGTCCACGAGCCCGACGGTCGCCGATCCGGCCGGAACAAATGAACCCATTTGCGCCATGATGACCAAAAGCGCAACCTGTCTTAAAACCGTCGATTTGCCGGCCATATTGGGGCCGGTAATAATCAGGACCTGATTGTCCTGATTGTCCATGTGAACGGTGTTCGGCACAAATCGCTCACCGGTGATCATCTTTTCCACAACCGGATGGCGACCGTCCTCGATTCGGATCCTGCCGTCGGTTGTAAGTTCAGGGCAAATATAGTTGTTTTGATCTGCAATTTCAGCCAAATTCAGAAGGCAGTCGAGACGGGCCAGGAATTTGGCTACTGCCTGTATGAGACCATTGTTTTTAAGGATTTCTTCACGGATTTCAGAAAATATCTCATGCTCCAGTACCGCTCTCCGCTCTTCGGCGCCAAAAACCTCCTGCTCGTATGTTTTGAGCTCATCGGTAATGTATCGTTCGGCATTTACCAAGGTCTGCTTACGAACATAGTGTGAAGGGGTCTTTTCCGAATGGGTTTTCGAAACTTCAATATAGTAGCCGAACACTTTGTTATAACTCACCTTTAAAGAACCTATACCGGTGGCTTCCTTCTCTTTAAGCTCTAATTTTGCCAACCACCCCTTTCCATCTCGGCTGATCTGAATCAGTCGATCCAAATCAGCATGATACCCTGTTTTGATCATACCGCCTTCATGAAGCGTCGGAGGCGCTTCCTCCCGAATGGCCTTTTCCAAAAGATCCGCCAGTTGATTCAATCCGTCAAGATCTTCATTGAATTGATAGCGATCACTTTGAAATGCCCGGAGCGCTTTGAATATGGAAGGAAGCATTTGTAGGGACTGTTTAAGGCCCACAAAATCTCTGGCATTTGCATGGCCCATGGAAATCTTGCTGCCGATCCGTTCAAGGTCGCGCACCGACTTAAGAGATTCTCGAATCTGTTTTCGAACAGATACGCTTCCCTTGGCCTCTGAAACCGCCTGTTGTCTGAGACGAATATCCTCCGTGTTCATCAACGGGTAGCGCAGCCACTGGTGCAACAGTCTTCCACCCAATGCGGTAACGGTTTGATCGATGATGCCCAAGAGGGTTCCGGTTCGGGACCCGGTTCGAATGTTTTTAATGAGTTCCAGATTCCGGCAGGTCAAATCATCCAGCATCAGGAAATCGTCTAGAGAATAGGTTTCAATTCCGTCAAGATGCTCGACCGTCTGCTTCTGCGTCTCTTGTACATAATAGACCAATGCACCGGCCGCACTGACGGCAGCCCTTAACCGTTCGCATCCGAAGCCTTCCAGAGACAGGATTTTGAAATGTTCCAGCAACCGCTCACGGCTTTTCTGAAAATCGAACACCCGGTTTTCCAAATAGGTAACCGATTTTTCAGAATACCTCAGCAATATGGGTTGAAGTGCAGAATCGGATTTGGAAGATTCGGCCATGAGAATCTCCCTGGGGGATATACGGAAGGTTTCGTCAAATATCTCTGAGATATCATCGGACTCCACAACCCTGAAAACACCGGTTGATATATCCAGGTAGGATATGCCGACAACACCGTCATTCCTGGCTAAAGCGAGAATATAATTGTTTGACTTTTCGTCCAGAAGATCATCTTCAATGATCATTCCGGGAGTGATGACCCGCACCACATCTCTTTTTACAAGCCCTTTCGCAATGGAGGGATCTTCCACCTGATCGCAAACGGCGACCCGGAAACCGTTATCGATCAATCTGGCGATATAGCTGTGGGCGGCGCGGGCCGGTACGCCGCACATGGGAATGGGTTTGGCATCTTTTTTATTTCGAGAGGTTAATGTGATTTCTAGAACTTTGGCTGCAATCTCCGCATCCTCGAAAAACATCTCGTAAAAATCCCCCATTCGGTAAAACAGAATTGCGTCCGTGTACTTCTCTTTGATTGAGAAATACTGTTTTATCATGGGGGTAGCTTGAGATGGGTTCATGGATCTGGAGCCAAATACGAAATACGAGCATGGAGAATAACACCGGGCATCACGTACTATGCATCGGTTTTCTTCTCTTCATCATCTTTTTGTTCCTGTGGGCTTTCTAGGGTACCCTCAAGCTCATTAGGCGTTTCTTCAGTAAATGTTGGTTCTTGAGGAAACTCGGTGTCTTTGCCCTGGTCTATTGAAGCAGCCTTTATGCCATCGATTTCGCTTTTTAAACGGGTCAGTTCTTTTTGCTGTGCATCAAGGGTCGAATTGAGTTGTTTGATTTGTTTTTTGAATCTAAATCGAGAAGATAGGTTGCCGAAGTAGGAAATCAGGTATCCGATGGCAAACGTACAGATAAAAAGCAGAACATCCGGCAATTCAGGGGTTTGGTATTTGGCAAACAACAGATCTATCCGGAGAGTCCGCATGGCGAAGAATACCTCCTGATTCTGAAAAAAAAGAAGAACGACAAATCCACCGATGACAATCCAGAGTCCGGTTTTTAGATTACCCATAAATTCACCTTTCAATTCAGAGTTATGGAAAGAATTTAACTCGATCAGGCATCATTATCATTTCGGCTCCCAAAATCAATTAAAATCAGAATGACCCCATTATACGGGACTTAATTGTTTGGTAACCGCAATATATAGAACTGATTACTCTTTTTGGTTTAAAAACTCAAGCCTTTTTTATTTTGTTTATGCAATAACAGATTTCAAACGCATGTTCTCCGGGCAGAGGCGTAAAAAGTACTGATCGGTCATTCCGGCTATAAAATCCCGCACAACCTCTTCGTTGCTATGCTGCTCAACGTACTCCTCGGACATATCTGAAAGAAATCCTTTATAAATTACCGAATCACGGTTTTCCCTTTCGATATCTTCAAGGTACTGGTTGAACAACATTTCAAAAAGGTCTCGAATGATATTTAGATTTTGTTTAATATCGGGATTCATATATATCCGTTTCAGATTGAACGATTTCAACTGTTTCAAAGCTTCGGATACCTCGGCACTAAATGCAATGCTGTCGTTTTTATAACTGGTTTGGATGATATCCGTGACCAGGTGATATACTATGGTGCCGTTGGTCTCCCCGAGTATTTTTACACTCTCCCTCGGAAGTTCGGATCGCTGTACCATACCCAGCCGAATGGCATCCTCAATATCTCTGCCGATGTAAGCCACCGTATCGGCCATTCGGACCACACATCCCTCCATGGTCATGGGAGTCAATGCCGTATCCGGAAATTCCCGCTTGTTCTTGATTTCTTTTTCAAGCTGTTTAAACGTTTTGTCTCTTTGAGGTTTAAGAAACCGGTTGTGTATTTCTCCATCATGGCAGAGTATTCCGTCCAATGTCTGCAGGCACAGATTCCACCCTTTTCCCTTCCGTTCAACCCGATCAAGGAATTGGACGCTCTGAATGTTGTGGTAAAAAAAACCGATCTTATGCTGGTGACAGAGATCGGACAGCAGTCTCTCTCCATCGTGCCCGAACGGGGTGTGCCCGATATCGTGCCCCAGAGCAATCGCCTCTATGAGATCTTCATTCAACCCCAGGAACCTCCCAACGGTCCTGGCAATTTTTGATACCAACTGTACATGAAGCACCCGATGGGTAATATGGTCGTTGTGAATCAGATAAAATACCTGTGTCTTATCGATATATCGGGTATAGGCCCTCGAGTGGAGGATACGGTCCGCGTCAACGGAAAACGCTTGACGATACCCGGTGTCCAAGTGGGCCTCGGATTGTCGCCGCATGGCATCCTTGCTGTATGTTGCAATGGGTGACAATATTTCTGTTTCTCTCTGATTCAAATCCGAATGAAGGCGATCCAGAGGAGTAATATTAAATTTCTCCATTACTTATGAGTTCCTCCATTAACTGGTAATAGTCGATTCCGGAGGTTCGAAATCCCTCCTTCCCGTATTTTACGTTCGCCTCAAGCACGTAATAATCTCCATTGTGTTCACAGATATCAATACCCACATCATCCCATCCGCAGGCTCTTGCTGTAAATAATGCCAGGTCTAAAATCTCCCTGGGTACCGGATCCAGACATATGGTGGCTCCCACTGATACATTGCAGCGGAAATCTCCCGCCGGTGCAACCCGCCAGTAAGCATGAACCACCCTTTCGCCGATGACAACAGCCCGAACATCGCGGTACGATTCAAGAAATTCCTGAATATAAGCGGGCTCGGGAAGCGCACAGTAAGAATCGAGCTCCGCTCTATTCCGGATGAGAAAAACGCCTCTACCCCGGGCGGAACCTCTGGGTATTTTTCCGACAAACGGAAACTCGAAATAATCAAGAATCCGTTCTTTTTGACGTTTCCCGTGAAACACACGCGTACGAGGATGCGGGATTTGAAGCAGGTGAAACAACGCCGTCTGTTTGATTTTGTCCTGTGCGCATTTATAGGTGTGGTAACTGGGGAACGTTTTTTTTCCCATGGAATCAAACAAATCCGCATAAAACAGGGTCGGATAGTAGATCTTTTCGGCTTGTCTGATCATATCCGCTTCTTCAGGCGTATAGTCGTAAAAATTCGGATGCACCCCCAGGGTCAGAACATTTCTGCATTTTTTAAGTCGCGCTTCAAGCGCAATGACGCGTTTCTTTCGGCCCATCAGTCATCAAACAAACGTTGAATGTTATCCAGGCTTCTTTTGGTATGACTCCCCGGCCAGTATATTTTATTGCATCTTCGACAAATATGGAACACATCATGGGTTTCCCAAATGAAATCCGGAACCTTACCCAGAACATCGGTTTTATCCGCCATCTCAATTAAATGATTGCATCGGATGCATCTTGAAAAAGGGCAAAGTTCGAGGGGTTCGATTTTCAGGGATTGTAGAACCTGCCTTAACTGTTCGATATAGTGATCGGATGTAATGAATATCCGTTTTTCCGGCAGTTTATCCTTTTTCCGGTCTCGGATTCGGGTAAGCTGAATTCTTCCCGGTTCAATATATGGCTGCCCATCGGTTTCCGGTTCAAATGACGTATCAAAACCGAGAATACGCAACCACTTTGCAAGCTTCCCCAGCGTCCGCTCTGCGGAAAAACGGAGCTCTCGGGACTGTTTCACGGTTATCCTTATTTCCCTACTGCTTTTTGTCCATACAACCCGGTTGGAGCAGCGAGACTCAAAACTTGATACTTGAAACTTGGGAAATGTATTCTGTCAATTTAGAAAACATCCAATCCGTTCTTATCCAGTTTCAAGTTTCAAATTTCCAATTTCTTTTACAGAAAAAAAGAAGCTCATTTAACCATCGACAATGTTTTTTCGAGTTTGCGTCACTAAGTGCTCTAATTCGTAAATTCGATGACATATTTTTACCAGGACGACTATCCTGTATAAGCTGAAGTCGAAAAGTTTAAATTTGAAGTGCCTAAAGTGAGCTAAAGTTGAGGAATGCGCTTTTA
>DUZK01000201.1 GCA_013349495.1 Deltaproteobacteria bacterium | reverse complement strand
TAAAAATTATTCAAGGACTCGAGCCAAAACCCGCCCGTCAATTCACGAATGAAGAACCGCAGTATATCACCCCCGACATTTATGTGTACAAGTTTGAGGATGAGTTCGTCATCATGCTGAATGACGACGGCATGCCGAAACTCCGGGTCAATGCCTTGTATAAAAGGGCCATCAACGGGGAGGGTGAGGTATCTGATTCAACCAAAGAGTACATTCAAGAAAAACTCCGATCCGCTACCTGGTTGATTCGGAGCATTCATCAGCGTCAAAAAACGATTTTCAGAGTAATGGAGAGTATCGTTCGGTTTCAAAGGGAGTTCTTCGAAAAAGGGATCGCATATCTGAAACCGATGGTTCTCAGGGATGTGGCTCAGGATATCAGCATGCATGAATCCACCATCAGTCGTGTCACCACCAATAAATACGCCTACACCCCCCAGGGGATCTTTGAGTTGAAATACTTTTTTAACAGCTCCATCAGTCGAATTCATGGCGAGGCCATTGCTTCGGCAAGCGTACAGGATAAAATAAGACAAATCATCGTTAGCGAAAATCCAAAAAAACCATACAGCGACAGTAAAATTTCCGAATTGCTGGAAGAGGCAAACATCGATATCGCCCGAAGAACGGTTGCCAAATACCGGGAAATGATGAAAGTGCTGCCGTCCAGCAAACGGAAACAATTTTAGGGAGGTCCGAAAGCATATGCAGACATCGGTAACATTTAAAAATCTAGACCCCTCAGATAATCTGAAGGACTATGTGGGAGACAAATTGAATCGGTTTGACAAATATCTGGATAATCCTGCCGAAGCCAGCGTCGTACTTGCAGTGGAGAAGTTTCGCCACTCTGCGGAAATCAATATATTCGGGGATAGACTGAACCTCACAGCCAAAGAGGAAACCAACGATATGTATTCGGCCATCGACATGGCCCTGGACAAACTGGAAAAGCAGATTAAGAAAAGCAAAGAGAAGATCAAAAAACGCCGAAGCGGTTCAAAAGCCCGTGCAATGGAGATGATCGCAGAAGAAGCGGAAATACTGGAAAACGAATCCGGTAGACAAGTCCGGGTGCAGTATATAGAGTACAAACCCATGGACATTGAAGAAGCAACCATGCAGATGGATCTGCTGTCGGATAACTTCCTTGTATTTACAAATGCCGAAACCGATAAAGTGAACGTGCTTTATCGTCGAAAAGACGGGCATTACGGACTCATCCAACCGAGCAACTGACTTTGGTGATAAAAGCATGAAGATATTAGAGATATTAGAGGAAAAGGCAATCCTGGTTGACCTTAAAGCAGTCGACAAGAAAGGTGTTTTGGACGAACTGGTGGATCCCATTGCAAGCATTGCCGGCTTAGACCATGAGGAACTGGTCGGCGTTTTAATGGATAGAGAACGCCTGGGCAGTACCGGTATCGGTGGTGGCATCGGGATACCGCACGGGAAGGTGAAAGAACTGAAATCTCTGGTTCTTGGTTTTGGGCTCAGCCGTAAAGGGGTGGATTTTGAATCCATGGATAACCGCCCCACCCATATATTCTTTCTTCTGATCACCCCGGAAAATTCAACAGGCCTTCATCTTAAGCTGTTGGCCCGGATATCAAAGATATTGAAGAATGACCCTTTCAAAGAAAAGCTAATGAATGCAAAAGACCGTGAGGAGGTAATCCAAATTATTCGAGAGGATGATGATGAGTTTTAAGATAAGCTGAGCATCACATGGCTTTCGATAAATAGTTTGATATACACGAAACGCAAGATTTCTTTCCTGTATCCCAGAACAAATCCCTCGGAGGGTGGTATTTCAGACTGCCCTCCGTTATCTTTATGAAGACCAGATCGGAAATGAAAGATATCAGTATCATTATCATAACCGGACTATCAGGCTCCGGGAAAAGCACGGCATTGGCAGCTTTTGAAGATGCGGGATTTTACTGTGTTGATAATCTTCCGGTGGATTTATTGATAAAATTCCTGGAACTGCCCATGCAAAGTGCGCCGGGTATCACCGGGCTGGCTTTTGTCATGGATTTAAGGGAAAAGGGGTTTTTAAACAAATATCCGAGCATTTTTCAATCCCTCAGAGAGAAAGGGTATGATTTCAAAATTCTGTTTCTTGAATCGGATGAGGAAAAACTTCTTCAACGGTACAGCCAGACCCGGCGATATCATCCCCTGGCGCAAGAAAAAGGCCTAATCGAGGGAATTCGGGCTGAAAAGGAGCAACTGAAAGATTTAAGGGTTGCGGCTGAAGATATCATCAATACTTCCGATTATACGGTCCACCAGCTTAAATCCTTGATCTTTGATATGGCGAAAAAAAGCATCGACCGTCAGCAGATGCGAATTCGGATATTATCATTCGGATTCAAATTCGGCGCCCCGCCTGAAGCGAATTTAATAATGGATGTCCGGTTCTTGGCCAATCCATATTTTATTCCTGAATTAAAGCCCTTGGATGGCAACACCGAACCGGTTAAGGACTATGTCCTGAAGGATGCGACAGCCAAGAAATTTCTAAAGAAGTACCTAAATTTACTTGACTATTTGATCCCATTATATGAAAAAGAGGGAAAGGCTTACCTAACCATGGCCATCGGTTGCACAGGAGGCAGGCATCGCTCCGTGGTGATTGCAAATGCCATAGAGAATCATATTAAAGAAACCGGAAAAGGGATCGAACTCACTCATCGGGATATCAACCAGGAGGAAGATATGTCGAAAAAGGGTAAAAGTAAGTAGAGCCATGATAGGAATCGTTATTGTAACACATCGTCAATTGGGGGAATCGCTGATTGATGCGGCTGAATTTATACTCGGCAGCCGCCCGGACGCAGTTGAACCTGTATCCATCGATCTGAACGAGCGGGCAGATTTATTACGCAAGAAAATTGCCGATGGTATCAAGTCGGTGGATGATAAAACCGGGGTCCTCATATTAACCGATATGTTCGGTGGAACCCCATCCAATTTAAGTTATTCATTCCTGGAAGAAGGTCGGGTTGAGGTCATTTCCGGGGTCAACCTCCCGATATTGATCAAGGCGGTAGATTCCCGCAACAAGATGGAGTTGGGCGAACTGGCTGTAGAGTTGGAAATTTACGGCAAAAAGAGCATTTCATTGGCCAGCGGCATCCTGAGGGGCAACAAACGGGGATAGTGTGTGGGATATTGTCGGATTGACAGCATCCGATATCGACGCTGTTGCAAAGATCGAATGCAGTTGTTTCCCAACCCCATGGAAGACTTCGGCTTTTGTAGAAGAACTGTCGTGTAAGGATGCATTTGATTGGGTCTTAAAAGAAACCGGTGAAAACTGCGGAAATTCGATCATTGCCTATATCTGCTCCCGGCTCATTCTCAATGATATGTATATTTTAAAAATTGCTGTCGCCCCGAAAAGACAACGGCAGGGAATTGCAACGTGGCTGCTTAGTAAAAGCTTTTTGCTGGCTTCTGAAAAAGATACACGGATAGCTTTTTTAGATGTTCGCCCATCGAATGTACCGGCAATAAAACTCTATAAAAAACTCGGTTTTCAAACCGTTGGGATACGACCAAACTATTATTCAGAAACCAGTGAAGACGCACTGGTGATGAAAAAGCATTTAAAGGAGGAAATATGAGCATAAAAATAGGCATCAACGGATTCGGCAGAATCGGACGGTGTGTTTTCAGAACGGCAATGAAACATTCGGGGGTTGAAGTGGTTGCAATTAACGATCTTACGGACTCCGCCACCATGGCCCACCTGTTGAACTACGATTCTGTCCATGGAACTCTTGAAACGGAAGCCGCAGCCACAGACAAGGGCATTGAACTGGCAGGCAAAACCATCTCGATTTCTTCTGCAAAAGATCCGGCTGAGCTGCCATGGGGGGATATGGGTGTCGATATCGTTGCTGAGTGTACGGGAATCTTTATAGACCGGGAAGGCGCGTCAAAACACCTGTCTGCCGGCGCAAGAAAGGTTATCATTTCTGCTCCGGCAAAAGACCCGGATATTACCATTGTCATGGGCGTCAATTCCAATCAGTACGATCCGCGGCAACACCATGTCATCTCTAATGCTTCCTGTACCACCAACTGTCTGGCTCCGGTTGCTAAGGTCCTTTTGGAAAATTTCGGTATACAATGCGGTCTCATGACAACGGTGCATGCCTACACCGGGGATCAGAGACTTTTGGACTTTCCCCATAAAGATCTCCGAAGGGCAAGAGCCGCCGCTCTATCAATGATTCCGACCACCACCGGTGCCGCAAGGGCTGTGGCACTGGTTCTTCCGGAATTATCCGGAAAGCTGAACGGATTGGCCATCCGGGTTCCGACACCCAATGTATCCATAGTGGATTTTGTCGCCACCATTGAAAAATCAGGCGTCACCGTCTCAGACGTGAATGAAGCGCTGAAAGCCGCTTCACAAGGAGCGCTTTCCGGTATCTTGGGATATTGCGATAAGCCTCTGGTATCTATAGATTTCAATGGGTCCAGCTATTCATCCATCGTAGATGCACAAACTACCCATGTCATCGACAAAATGGTCAAGGTCATGTCCTGGTATGACAACGAGTCAGGATATTCCAACCGAATGGTGGATCTCGCCGCCATGATAGGGGAGCAGTTGTAGCAGAATTAATCGTTATGGATTCTCGGAGCCTCAATTGATCTGCTGTGGAATAAGAATATCGAATATTGAACAAGGAATGTTGAATGTCGAAGGATAGAATACCTTAATTCGACATTCAACATTCAATATTCGACATTCGTTATTCAATTATTTGTGCAACAAGAATCCATAAAAATGATACATAGGGCCTTAATGCCTTTGATGAACAAACACGGAGTGTTATTATGTCTGATCGAAAAGCACTGATCGCTGGAAACTGGAAAATGTATAAAACCTGCGCCGAGGCGGTGGACGAAGCCAAGGCACTTGTTGATCTGGTTCAACCCATGGATGACCGAGAGATAATGATCGCCCCCACCTATACGGCCTTAGCACAGGTCTCCGAGGTTTTAAAGGGAAGTCCGGTCGCATTAGGGGCTCAAAACATGTTTTGGGAAAATGAAGGCGCCTTCACCGGTGAAATATCGGCTCCCATGCTGATTTCTGCCGGGTGCAGCCATGTAATCATCGGTCACTCCGAAAGGCGCCAGTATTTTGGAGAAACAGACGATACGGTCAACAAAAAGATCGTGACCGCCTTCAATCACGACCTTATACCCGTATTTTGCATCGGTGAATCCGAACAAGAAAGGGATTTAAATCAAACATTTTCAATACTTGACAAACAGGTGACAAAAGGGTTAAGTAACCTTTCGTCTAAAGATCTGGAGACGCTGATTATTGCATACGAGCCGATTTGGGCAATCGGCACCGGAAAAACAGCAACAACGGAACAAGCCCAGGAAGCACATCGGTTTATCCGGTCTTTGATCGATAAGGCCTTTGGAAGTGAGTTGGCTCAATCAATGAGGATCCTCTACGGGGGAAGCGTAAAACCGGACAACATCGATGAACTCATGGCCATGCCGGATGTGGATGGCGCACTGGTGGGAGGAGCTAGTTTGAAAGCCGATTCATTCAGCAACATCATCAAATACAATAGATAGGATATAGCATAGATATGTCGATTTTATTAATTGTTATACATGTTATCGTAAGTATTGCACTGATCATGATCGTGCTCCTTCAAACCGGAAAAGGCGCGGATATGGGAGCGGCATTCGGCGGCGGATCGAGCCAAACCCTATTCGGCAGCGGAGGAGCGTCCACATTCCTCAGCAAATTGACCACCGCTGCGGCTGTAATATTCATGATAACATCTCTGGGACTGGCTTACATCTCGAGCCATCGGCCGGAAGGGTCCGTTATTATGTCGACAGAGAAAGCGCCTGTAGAGGAAAAAGCGCCTGCTCAATCCGATACGGGTGCCGGCAAGACACCGGCAGCCCCTGAGAAGAAAACTCAACAATAACAGCATTCGTGCCGAAGTGGTGGAACTTGGTAGACACGCTATCTTGAGGGGGTAGTGGGGAGACCCGTGCCGGTTCAAGTCCGGCCTTCGGCACCATTTATAAAAATAAAGACTTTAGAGCAATCACATGATGCAGTTCACCGGTGCATCTATCCTCGACTTCCTTGACATATTATGCTTTTAACGTACTACATCCTTCTGATCAACTTATATTTTGATGTACGTCCCTCAAACTACGTATGACCAAATCTGACCTCATTTCCGCTCTGAGAAAAGAACACGACATTACAAGACCAGAAGCCAATTTTATTGTGAACCTATTTTTCGATGAGATGTCCAACGCTCTCGCAAACGGTGACCGGGTTGAAATCCGTGGTTTGTGTTCCATTTACGTTAAGAAATATAAAGCGTATACCGGGCTAAACCCTAAAACAGGTGAGCGTCTCAAGGTGAAGCGTAAGAAACTGCCATTTTTCAAACCCGGAAAGGAATTGAAAGATCGAGTTGATTACCAAAGAATCTAAAATGAATCCAGAAGCATCCAAGCAATACCGGAATTACAGGGTCGAGAGCATGGCATTGAAATTTTCTTTCAAACTTCTTTCAAATGAAAGATTTAAGGAAAATGAATTCAAATGGAAAAGTTGTTGAAATGCGAAAAGTCTATCAAATCAAAATTACCCTAAAAGATATTAAACCTCCCATTTGGCGAAGACTTCAGGTTACCAACGACACTGTTTTAGAAAAACTTCATGAGATTATTCAAATAGCTATGGGATGGGATAATTATCATCTTCACCAATTTATCGATGGAGATACGTATTATGTCCAACCTGATTCAGATTATGACGATGTAATGAAAAGCGAAAATGGCGTTGCGATATCTCAATTGGTTTCAGGAGAAGGGGCTCGATTCCATTACGAGTATGATTTTGGAGATGGTTGGGTTCACGAAATTCTGGTCGAGAAAATCCTGCCAGTGGAAAAAGGAAAACAATATCCGGTTTGTATCAAAGGGAAAAGAGCTTGTCCTCCCGAAGACGTTGGCGGTGTATGGGGATATTCTGATTTTCTTGAAACTATTATGAACCCCAAAGATCCCGAATATGATAATATGTTGGAATGGGTGGGTGGAGATTTTGATCCGGAAGTATTTGATATGGATGAGGTGAATAAGCGCCTAAATGATTAAGGATGACTTTGCACTCAATCGAGCATTCGGGGGAATTTGTCCGCACCCTTAACCTGGAGCACGTTCATGTTTCAGAACAAGATCCACGGCATAATCCTTATCATCGCCCCCAAAATAGGAAATAAACATCATGAAATTATATTGGGTTATCGGTCTGGAAATCTGCGCCGACCAACAAGATAAAATCGACCATTTCATTGAAACCGGTTCCGGTCGATGTTTACATTGATAAGTATCGTATTACAAACTTGGCCCATCACAAATTCAGCCAACGAATGGGGTATTCTCAATGGCTCCCTTGTCGGGTGGTTTCATGATTATTCTCGGATCAAAGGTTTGGATGAGGCTGCGATCTCCAGAAAATATCTCAAGTGGGCACAGTAGGATAAATCAGCATGTTATGGGATCAATTTAAATAAACTGTAAAACTCAATGTCCCGCTATTCAGACTCGTGTAAATCTTTGGAACGTCCCCAATTTTTCACATCCGCGATAGAGATTGCACGCCAGCTCCGAATACTCCCGCGCCCTCCCCCTGGGTTTATAAACAACATTCATGAAAGGCCTTCCCCCCATCCCATCCTTTGAACTCTAACACCCCGGATTCCATCTCAGCGACCGAGACCAGGTCCAAAACCG
>DUZK01000200.1 GCA_013349495.1 Deltaproteobacteria bacterium | reverse complement strand
TTTTTTCAAACTGTTTTGATAATCATCATAAGAATTTTAATCAATTCTTCTGTTTCTTCATTTTTTCCAATTCGCCATTCGATGTTGGACGTTCGATGTTCGATGTTCATTAAAAATGATTTTATATTTTCAATGGTTATATAAATTCAGATACGTTTTTTACATTTCAAACACATATCGTTCCTTCATGCGTGTAATCCGATCTCGCAACTCCGCAGCTCTTTCAAATTCAAGGTCTCGTGCTGCTTCCTGCATTTCCTTTTCGAGTTTTTTAATCAGCCGGTCCAACTCATCGAGATCGAGGTGGGAATATTTCGATAGCTCTTCCGTAACCGCGTCAGGCTTTGTTTCTTCAGTTTCATACAATGCATCAAAGATGGACACCACTTCCTTTTCGATACTCTTCGGAGTAATATCATGCTGAATATTATACTGCTCCTGGATGGCTCGACGGCGATCGGTTTCCTCCATTGCCCGTTTCATGGACCCGGTTATCACATCACCGTACATGATAATTTCACCGCTGACGTTTCTGGCAGCCCGACCAAAGATTTGTACTAGAGAACGGGTCGATCGTAAAAACCCTTCTTTGTCTGCATCCAGTATGGCCACTAAAGAAACTTCAGGAATATCAAGACCTTCTCGTAATAGGTTGATCCCGATGAGCACATCAAACTTTCCCATTCTCAGATCCCGGATGATATCCATGCGCTCTAAGGTGTTAATGTCGGCATGAAGGTAGCGTACTTTTAATCCAAGATCCGCATAATACTCTGATAGATCCTCTGCCATCCGTTTGGTCAGCGTTGTAACAAGAACCCGGTTCCCTTGTTCGACCCGTTTTCGAATCTCCTTATAGAGATCATCCACCTGGTTGTTTGCGCCCCTTATATGAATACCGGGATCCAATAACCCGGTTGGCCTAACGATCTGTTCCACGAGAGATTTGCCGGCTTTCTCCATTTCATAATCTGCCGGGGTTGCTGATACATAAATCAGTTTAGAGATTTTTGTCTGGAATTCCTCAAATTTTAATGGCCGGTTATCCAGGGCAGAAGGGAGTCGAAATCCGAACTCCACCAAGGTTTCCTTACGGGACCGATCTCCCTTGTACATGCCGTAAAGTTGTGGAACACCGATATGGCTTTCATCAATAAAAATAAGATAATCATTCGGAAAATAATCCAATAAAACCGGCGGCGGTTCACCCGGGGATCTTCCCGTAAGATGACGCGAGTAATTTTCAATGCCGTGGCAGTAGCCGAGTTCCTGCATCATTTCCAAATCAAAGAGGGTTCTTTCCTCGATTCGTTGGGCTTCGATGAGTTTGTTTTCCGATCTGAAAAATTCAATACGATCTTTTAGTTCATCCTTGATGGATTCGACGGCCCGTTTACGAGTTGTTTGCTGGGTGACATAATGACTGGCGGGGTATATGGTTGCCCGTTTTAGCCGTTTTTTGACATTGCCCCTGAGGGGATCGATTTCTGAAACCGAATCTACATGATCGCCAAAAAACTCGATCCGGATGGCGTTCTCTTCTTCATAGGCCGGATATATTTCCACCCGATCCCCCCGTACCCGAAAAGTGCCCCGATGGAAATCGTAGTCATTCCGTTCATAATGTATGGCAACAAAACTAGATAGAAGCTGATCCCGTATCAGTTCCGCATCTTTCTCGATTTCTACCCTCATGGAGAGGTAGTCTTCCGGTGCACCCAGCCCGAAAATGCAGGAAACACTGGCTACCACGATTACATCCCGCCTGGAAAGCACGGAACGGGTGGCGGAGTGACGAAGTTTATCGATTATTTCGTTAATGGAGGCATCTTTTTGGATATAGGTATCGGAGGAAGGAATATAGGCCTCGGGTTGGTAATAATCGTAATAGCTGACGAAATACTCCACTGCATTTTCCGGAAACAGCAGTTTGAACTCACTGTAGAGTTGAGCGGCCAGGGTTTTGTTGGGGGCGATCACCAGGGTCGGTTTTTGCATCTGTTCAATTACATTTGCCATGGTAAACGTTTTGCCGGAACCGGTCACACCCAGAAGCACCTGGTGGGTCTTTCCGGAACGGATGCCGCGGCTCAATGCTTCTATGGCATTCGGCTGGTCACCTTTGGGGGTAAAGTTTGATACTATCTTAAATTCTGACATAGACTATCTTGATGCTCGATACTTGGTGCTGATTACGCGGTACTCGATTCTGGATACGCGATGTTTGATTCTGGATAATGATACGCTCTGCGTCGATCTGCGCAAACCTGCCCGCCATCCATTTTAGGATAGGCAGGCAGGTCCGGGTCCAATTTAATCTGATTCCGAAATTTCGTTCAGCAACACCACACACATGGCACCGATTCCTTCACCTTTTCCGATTTCACCCAATCCTTCGGTGGTAGTAAATTTTATGTTTATCTGATTTTCATGAATATTAAGGATTTCGGCTATTTCTTGTATCATGGCATTTCTGTATGGACCTAATTTAGGAGCTTGAGCCAAAACCGTGCAGTCGATGTTGGTAACCATATATTTCTGTTTCAGAACCATCCGGCAGGTCAGCGAAAGGAGTTTCAAAGATGAGATGTCTTTATATTCCGGATCGGTGTCCGGAAAGTGGTAACCGATGTCCCCCAATGCTGCCGCACCTAAAAGGGCATCGATTACGGCATGAATCAGTACATCTGCATCTGAATGACCCAGAAGTCCTTTGTTAAAAGGGATGACAATGCCTCCCAAAACCAATCGCCGGTCGGGTACCAATCGATGTACATCATATCCGGATCCCACACGCATGGTATCAATTTATCCTTTTCTTTTATATTGTAAAACACATAAGTAATTAAAAATTCAGAAGTATTTTATATCATATTCCTATATTCAGGTAAAGATTGCGCCTGCCATTTAAAATCGATGGGTTGTGTTTCATGCTTTACCTTAAAGGCAATAACATGATATGGTTTATCACTACAATTTAATGGATTGACGTCACCTCCTGCTGAGCATATGTACCTTTAACCGCTTGGATTAGGAAATGAATATTACTTGTCAACCATATGAAATAAAAATGAAACTGATATTTCATCCTAAAGATAATCGTCAATACAAGCATCGATTCGATTTCGAAATCGGATACCTCATTAAAAGCCCCTGCAAAGAGTGTACCCAACGGAAATCACTGCCGAAATGCATGGATCAATGTGATCTGCTGGATAGAATACAGACCATTCTTTCGGAATCAATATCCTGCGCGAAAAAAAATTGAAAGAATATTATGACATATTTGAGCGGGATGATGGAGAACTTATTGTTCGTTTAAAAGGAAGGCTGGATGTCAAAAATGCCGCAGCCATTTTACAAACCCTTTCATCAGAGGTAAAAACCCGCTCCCCGTCATCCCTGGTTGTTGATATCGACCAGGTTACCGCATTTGACGATTACGGCGCTTTGATACTTTTTGAATTAAAGCATCAACTTCCCCTTGATAACGGTTCTTTCCGCATCGAAAATGTATCCTCCAAGCCGGAAGAAATTCTCGCACAAATCAATTTTGACGAACAGGAGAAGTACGCAATTCCCCAAAAAAAGAGAGCGGTCAACATTCTCGTACGCCTCGGCGATGCCACAATCAGACACCTCGATAACATCCGTTTCATGGTTTCGTTCATCGGTTCTGTGGTATTGTCGTTCCTCCATGTGCTCTTTCACCCGAAGTCGCTGCGGGTGGATGACACCATTGACGCTATGGAAAAAACCGGTGTCGACGCGTTACCCATTGTCGCATTGATCAGCTTTCTTCTCGGGCTCATTATCGCCTTTATGTCTTCGATACAGCTTCAACAGTTTGGTGCAAATATCTACGTCGCATCCTTGGTTGCACTGGCCATGACATCGGAGTTGGGACCGATTATGACCGCCATCATCGTAGCCGGACGATCAGGCTCTGCCTTTGCGGCGGAAATCGGTACCATGAAGATTTATGAAGAGATCGATGCTCTGTTTACTATGGGATTTAATCCCACCATTTTTCTCACAATTCCCAAAATTCTGGCTTCCATCATCGTGGTTCCTCTATTGACTCTATTTTCAAATCTATTTGGAATTGCCGGTGGACTTGTGGTCGGGGTCTTTATGTTGGGACTCACTCCTGGAACCTACATCAGCCAAACCATTGAAACCATAACCCTATTCGAAGTATTGTGGGGGCTGACTAAAAGCGCAATTTTTGCGGTTTTGATCGCCTGGGTCGGGTGTTTGCGGGGATTTCAGACCCGAGGCGGAGCCGCCGGTGTCGGCAATGCCGCCACTTCTGCAGTTGTGACCAGTATTTTTCTGATTGTTCTTTTCGATTCCATATTTGCTGTGATTCGAAGCTACTGGAGGTAAAAGAACGAATATCGAATGTCCAACAAGGAATGACCAATATCGAATGAATATAAAGACCTTAAAATTCTTAATTCGACATTCCTTGTTCAATATTCAGTACTCATTTGTTATTGAAAAAAGATGATATTTCAGAGTAGCACCTTCGGAGTAACTTTTTGAAAAACCAACAAAAACCCATAATAACGGTACAAAATTTGGTGGCCCAGTATGGTGAAAATGTTATTTTAGACGGGGTGAACCTGGAGGTATTTAAAGGTGAAATACTGGTGGTATTGGGCGGCAGCGGTTGTGGAAAATCAACGCTATTGAGGCATATGGTGGGGCTTGATGTGCCACGCTCCGGAAATATCATCGTTGATGGAATAGATATAACCAACTGTAATGACGCCGATTTTAAAACGACTTTAAGAAAGATCGGAATATTGTTTCAGAGCAGCGCCCTGTTCGGATCCATGACCCTGGCGGAAAACATGGCGGTCCCCATAGCCGAGTATTCCGATCTGCCCAAAAGCGTCATTACCGATCTTATTCGTATGAAACTTTGTCGGGTCGACCTTAGCGAATTTGAGAATTATCTTCCTTTTGAAATCAGCGGCGGCATGAAAAAAAGAGCCGGTTTGGCAAGAGCATTGGCTTTGAACCCGGAAATCCTTTTCTTAGACGAACCCACTGCCGGTCTGGATCCGGTGAGTGCTGCAGAAATCGATAATTTGATTCTACAGATTAATCAAAGCAGCAAAACCACCATTGTGATTGTAACCCATGAACTTTTCAGTATTTTTAAAGTGGCTCATCGGGTGATCATGTTGGATAA
Organism: Deltaproteobacteria bacterium; assembly: GCA_013349495.1. Lineage (GTDB taxonomy): Bacteria > Desulfobacterota > Desulfobacteria > Desulfobacterales > SURF-15 > DUZK01. The sequence continues at coordinate 2,646 of DUZK01000200.1, read as the reverse complement.
ATCGACCAAGGGGATCATTGCTCAGGGGGACCCGCAGTATCTCAAAGACCACAGTGAAAATAAAAAGGTAAAAGGGTTCTTTAACCGAGAAAGCAGTTCGGGTCAATTGTCCGAGACCTTGTAATTTAGCGGGCGACACGATATACGTATCCCATTTAAATTCAGACAGTTTCATGTTAAATAGCTCCACCTTTACTAATGCATGCATTAACAATCTCAGATACTGGATGGGAGAACTCTGCTCACATCTTTATCGAGCATCAATAAAGAGTATAACCTTAAATGGCCTCCCTTAAAACCAAAATGACCGTAGGGCTGTTTGTAGCCATCGGAATAGTGATTGCCATTATCGCCATCATATGGCTCGGAATGTCCAATTATCTGCAGAAAGGTATGTATTATGCGGCTTATTTTGATGAATCCGTTCAAGGATTGGATAAGGATTCTCCGGTAAAATACAGGGGGCTGTCCATCGGACGGGTGCACAGCATCAGTGTTGCTCAGGACGCAAATTTGATCCAGGTTATTCTAAAGATCGAATCCGAACAACAGATCGAAGAGGCGCTTACCGTAGATTTAGTGGCACGATTAAAATCCGTGGGCATCACCGGTATCATGTTTATCGAGCTTGAGAGAAAGCGACCGGGAGAGCCGGATTTTACTCCTACCCTGTCCTTTAAATCCAAATATCCCGTGGTCGCCACTCGGCCGTCTGAAATTCAAAAGCTGATGAAAGGCGTGGATAATGTGATCAACCAGATCCTGGCCTTGGATATTCAGGGTATTGCCGAGCGGATCAAAACCACTTTGGATTCCGTAAACCAAGCGGTGGATGACGTTCAGATCAAACAGATATCTGAGAACATCCAATCCATCCTGAAAAGGGCGGAATCGGTTCTTGAAACCAAGGATTGGGGCGAACTGATCGCTTCATATGAAAAAGCAGGAGCAACCCTAAACGAAATACTGACCGGCGCTTCCAAGACAATGAACAGAGTAGACCTTCTGGTGGCGAAAAATGAGCAGGAAATTACGGAGTCGATCAATCGGTTTCGAAACAGCATGACCACAGCAGAAGCAACGTTTAGCCGAATCGACCGGGTCGTTGCCGATAACGAAAAAGGACTCCGTGAAACCATTGATAGTTTTCAACACAGTATGAAAACGGCTGTAAAAACGCTGGAGAAACTTGATCGGTTTGTTGCCGATAATGAACCCGGTGTGCAGGAAGCAATCGACAAGTTGAGAACCGGAATGAACACGGCGGATTTAACCTTGAAACGGTTGGATGATATCGTCGCTCAAAATGAAACCGCGATCAATCAAATTGTCGTCGGTTTCAACCAAACCATGAAAACCACTGATACCACGCTGGCGAAAGTCCATAAGCTGATTTCCGAAAATGAAGCCGAAATCGGGTCTGCTATCCGCGGATTCAATCTATCCATGAAATCTGCAGACTCGGCACTGACACAATTCGAAGGAATGGTCTCAGGGAATGAGTTGGTCGTGAGAGAGGCTCTGGTGAGCTTTAAAAAAGCGATGGCCAATGCGGAAGATTTTATGGATCGGGGTAGAAACTTGATAGAAAACTCGGAACAGAAGATATCCAATCTTCAGCGACATTTAATTGTGATGCTTCAAAACCTTGAAAAAGCCACGGATAACCTCAACCGGTTTGTAGAATCGATTGCTGATCGACCGTCCCAATTGATTTTCGGACAACCGCCACCCTCTCAGCGCTTTGAATCCGAACGTTTTGATTAATTCGATGACACAGCGGGAGGCAACATTATGAAGCCGGGAAAAAAAGTTTTCATTCCTTTTCTTGTTCTTGCAGGGCTGTTGCTTCTGGGAATCAACGGGTGTGTTACCTCACCGCAACCGCCACCAAAAACGGATTATTATACGCTGGAATATGATCCTATAGCAACGGATCTGCAAGGACCGGTTCAATCCATCATTCGGGTGGAACGGTTCCAGGTTGCGCCATACTACAATACGACCAATATTATCTACAAGGAAACGTCATTCAAAATAAATGCTTACCATTACCATAAATGGCGAGCAAACCCGGGAGATCTCGTTACTTATTTCCTGGCCCGGGACTTGCGGGAGAGCGGCCTGTTTAACGGTGTCTTCATTTTAAGCAGTAAATATCCGGCCTCCCACATCATCGATGGTACGCTGGATCGGTTTTACCAGCAAACCATTGATAATTCCTGGCAGGCCGTACTTTCCGTCAATATTACATTCATGGCGGATTATGAACCGGATATCAGCAAGCGAATACTGTTCCAAAAGGAATATACATTCAAAAAACAATGTGTACAAAAAAATCCCAGGGCTCTGGCAGAGGCCATGAGCCTGGCCATGGCTGAAATCTCTAAAGCCATAATTAAAGATATCCATCATTCGCTGACCAAGCGAAGATAAAAAGAGGTGCAATCATGTTGAATCTAGAAGTGAAAACAAAATCGACCCCGGAAAAAGTGGTCGAAAAATTGAAAAGCTATTTTGGAGAAGGGGGGCTGGGTCTGAAACTGAAGGACGACACCTCCCAATGCCTCAATTTCGAAGGAACCGGAGGATATGTGACCGCCACCCTCTGCCCTGAGGACATCCTGACACGGGTGGAAATGGTAA
>DUZK01000199.1 GCA_013349495.1 Deltaproteobacteria bacterium | reverse complement strand
GTGCTGCTATAAGCCGTAACTGCTTGTTATCTAACGCGATGCTTTGGTTAAGTCGGTGCTCTGTTCGGTGTTACGCCCCCTTATGTGCGAGTTTCATACGTCTGCGAATCGGGTTGCCTTCAGTGCCGAATCGGCTTGGCTTGGGTTTTCTGGATAACCAGAATTTTTTATTGTAATCCACGATACTCAAGTCAACATTCGTGTTGGCCTCAGAAATTGAAATGAGTTTTGTTGTGTTTTTCAGTGTTCAGGTGTCAGGTTTCAGTGCTCGCCCGCCTCCGGCGGACTCATTTTTCAAGTACCGGTACTCCCTGACACCTGCCTGCCATGCCTTAGCTCGTAGGAGCGTAGGCTGGACACCCGAAACCTGAAACCTTGCTTTTGCAAAGATCTACGTCCTGTTTAGTACGAAAAAATCCGGTCAACCATCTCACGCCGAAGCGTTTCCGAATGATTTTCAAGCTTCTCTATGATTTCATCCACCCCTTCCGTGTTTTGTTCCATTAACGGGATGAGCGCCTTGTTGCGCGCCTTTTCAACTTGGTTGATCCGATTGCAGTAGAGGAGATAATTGGTACGGCTGCCGTACGCAGTACGAATGAGAGAATCAAAATCATCACCCTCTGCTTTTAAAAGATCTATATAATGCTCCAGAAGGACATGGTAGACTTTGGACTGACGGTCGCGAACCAATTCAGGCACATCAGACTGACCGGCCAAGGCGGCAGGATCCGGTGTTTTTCCTTCCGCAATCACTGCCGCGGCTTCGTTGACGGCCCGATTGATTGCGATCATATAATGTTCGGAGAATGTCTTCTTCCCGGTACTAAATCGCTGCAGCTGATAAAAATAATATACGAAAATTATGGGAACCAAGATCATCCAAACATTCAGTTTGGGCTTTTCGATCACCTTCAAAGCCAGTATTACGGCAAACCGCGCCTCGTGATCCAGGATAATTCTTTTCTTTTCTAAAAGGTCGGACATGGTTTTCTATCTCCCTAACCATAAAATATCAAGGTAATGTAAAAGTCGATCGTTACCCAGCCAGATAAACTCAATTTGACTCTCTGGATAAAGTTATAAAATCCCAAATCCCAATACTCAAATTACAAACAATATCCAAATTTCAATATTCAATGACCGAAACATTATAATGGGTTTTCTGGTATTTCGTGGCTGATCTGTCTGTTTTGAATTTTGTATTTAGATCATTGGAATTTGTTTGGTATTTGTTTTTTGGTGCTTGGAATTTCTATGATTTCGATTAATTACTCAATTTAAGTAAATCCGATAAATAACGTGTTTTGATAGCGTGGCAGTGCATAAAATACACCTATTATTGACAGCATATATTCGGTTGCCCTATATTTAAGCAATTCCTTTCACATTAACAGCAAAGGCAATCACATGGCAGATCAAATCAACCAGGCAGCCGACCTCATCAAGGGCTCAGAAAAAATCGTCGTCTTTACCGGAGCCGGTGTAAGCACAGAGTCCGGTATCCCTGATTTTAGAAGCCCCGGCGGACTATGGTCCAAATATGATCCTGAAGATTTCACCTTCCAGCGATTTGTCTCAAACGAAAAAGCCCGCCATAAATACTGGCAGATGAGCACGGAATTTTACCATTCCCTGCAATCCGCAAAACCCAATGCCGCTCATATCGCCATCGTAGAATTGGAGACGATGGGTAAGCTGGACTGCATTATTACCCAGAATATAGATGGTCTTCACCAATTGGCAGGTGCATCTCCCGAGCGGGTTATCGAACTCCATGGAACAGCCCGGGCAATTTCCTGCCTGAGTTGCAAGAAGCGATATGACCGGGACGGTGTACAGGAAAGAATCGCAAAAGGAGATAAAGCACCCCGCTGTGACGACTGCAATGGGCTGCTCAAACCTGCCACCATATCCTTCGGTCAGTCAATGCCGGAGCGGGAAACCGCTGAGGCCATAAAGCGTTCCGGTGGATGTGACCTTTTTATCGTTATCGGATCGTCTTTGGTGGTCCAACCGGCAGCCTACATGCCTGTTGTGGCAAAAGAACGCGGCGCCCGGCTGGTCATTATCAACCGTGAAGCAACCCCCCATGATTACATGGCCGATCTGGTTATCCATGGATCAGCCGGCAGCGTGCTGCCCGAAATACTGGCACAAGTCAAATAACTTAAGGAGCAGCCCGGACCTTGGACCCCATCGGTACGATGGTAATTTCTACGCGCCTGTTTTTGGCCTGGCCTTCGCTTGTCGCATTACTCGCAATCGGTCGGGTTGAGCCGAACCCGACGACTTCCATTTTTTCAGGCGCCACATTGCTCGCCTTTTGAAAAAACCGGGCAACCGCAGCAGCCCTGGCACTGGAGAGCTCCCAATTCGTGGGATATCTCTCTCTCCATTCCCTTCGAATCGGAACATTGTCGGTATGGCCGGCGATTCGGATGACACCGAAGCGCATTTCACTCAATATATCACCCGCTTTCTTAAGAATCTCCCGTCCCTCGGTCATTATGCTCGCCCTGCCGGAATGAAATAAAACTCGATCGATAAAGGTCACCGAGAATTTCTTTTCGCAATCTTTTATGACAGTCTCTTTGGTCTCTATCTTATCATGAAGCTCCCGGATGAGAGTATCATAAGTCTTCTTTGCATCGGCGAGCTTGAGCGCCATTTCAGCCTTTTCGGATTCGATATTCGATAGCTGTTTGCTCATAACAACCTGTTCCGCTCTGGCCTGTTCCACCATTCCCTTTAAGTTGACAACCTGGGATTGGGCCGTCTGAAGACTGGCTGCCACATCTTTGCTGTTGATCAAACAGTTATTCAGGTTGGATACAATTAACTTTAATTGGGATTCCTTTTCTTCCATTGTACCTGCGTAATTAAGGGTCTTTTCCTGATAATTGTTCAGCTGAAGCTGAAGTATGGAAATCTGATTCTTCAGAAGCGAATTGATATCTATGGTTTTTTGTATTTCTTCTTGAAGCGTCTGGATTCTTTGGTGTGTATCTTTGAGGTCCAGTAATTGGGCTTTGAACCCTGATGCTTCCTTTTCTAAAATAGCTTTAACGGCTTGGTTCTTCTGTACTTCCTCTTTTAGCATTACAATTTCAGATTGGGCAGCCTCCAGCTCTTTCTGGTTGTTCTGAAAGGCCAATTGACCTTCATAACGATCTTTTTTCAAGGTTCGTATTTGGGTTGTTAATCCGGATACTTTCTCTTCCAATTCTGCTTTTACTTTTTCATTCTTTTGAATTTCCTGTTGTAAGTTGACAATTCGAGACTGAGCCGCTTCCAACTCCTTCTGCTTATTTTGGAATTCGATTTGTTCCCTATAAATATTATCATGGGCCTGGGCTAGTTCTCTTTTTAGCGTTTGTTTTTCTGTCTGTTCTTTTTTAAGTTTCATTGCGAGGCCCTGAGTTTCTTCCCGACCCATAATCAGCTGATCTTTCAGCTTCGCAACCTGTGTTTCCAAATCGGTCCGGCTCCGTGTGGTACCTTCAAGTTCAGTTGTTAAATTCTCAATTTGGGCTTGCGCTGTTTGAAGCTTTTCACCCTGAGACTGCAATGACGCTTGTTCGTATTTTAGCTTGATCTCAAGATCTCTCGCCGAAACTTTTAATGCATCGGACTCTTTCTGTGCCGCAGCCAATGCCTCATCTTTTTCTTTCATCAGGCTTTCGAGTTGAACCACATGTTGTTTTCCATCCTCAAGGCTTTTGATCCGCTTTTGATTCGCAGCCGACTGTTTCAGGAAACCGGCAGCATCCTGATCCAACTTCGATATCTCTCTTTTCAACGCTTCGATCTGTTCGAGTTGATCGCTAATTTGAGAATCTTTTTGAATGTTCTTCCGGTAGAAAACAACCCCTCCAAGAGAACCGGCGGCCAAGACAACGATGACAAGAATGATCAATGCTTTTCTCATTATAACCTCCGCAACCGTCTAATATGCAATCTGCGCTCTCCGTCTGATAATGAAAAAGGCGATTTAAGACCAGCTTGACCCTTCCGCCTCAAATCGCCTCTATGTGTGCTTTAAGCTCCATTTGGATGTCCTGTAATTTATAACACCCTCCTATTGTTTAGGCAACCTTCAAATAGAGATCGGGATTCATAATATAGGTGTTAAAGACACACGAAGTCAACCAGCGGTTTCCCTTCAAGGAATTCTCTTTGACACCAATTGATCGGGCGCCTATGATGTCCAAAACGACAAGTTCAGGATGATAAAACAATGGCATACCATGATGAATTGGAAGTTGCTTTCTCTGCTGTGAGAAAAGCCGCGGCATTATGCCGAAACGTCAGATCCGTTTTTTCAGACATTCCGTCGATACAGAAGGAAGATCGATCCCCCGTTACCCTTGCGGATTTTGGAAGCCATATCGCAAGTAGGGTAAGGTCCTGAACACTGAACCCCTGAACACTCGCATTGTCTGAGGCGTCGTAACAATGATCCACGTTGATTCAAAGTTGAAGCGGATTTCAAATAAGTTTGTCTAAGTATTGGGCTCGAACTTCGTGCCCTTGAGCCTTTCTTCCAATAAAAAAACTCTTCCATCCTCTGTGCTTTGAACAACCCCGACTTGAATTAAGCTTTCCAACGCAGCCGGCTTATAATCCCGAAAACGCATCATTCGATCTTTAAGTGTGGGTTTGGTAAGTTTCAGATCCGCAATGGATTTGGCAGACTCGGCATCTAGTGCGCCATGTTTCTTGAATATTTGAATCACCTGAAACACTGCCCGTTTGTTGAGCAGCATCGGAAGGAAAATAATAACCACAATAAATAGGATGATTAATAGTGCTATTTCCATAATGCAGGAACCTTTCTATAAGATATGGAACTCGGGTCTCTTCAGCGACCCGGGTTCCTATTTACGTCAATGAACCGCAAAAGACAACAGTCGATTTTGCCATATCGTTATTAAGATCTCTACATTTCCAACAATGCCTGGATTTCCAGAATTGGCCCTTTCAGGGATTTATGCTATAGGTTGCCGTCTTATTAAATTTAACTTCGGATCCTTGAATAATGGTTCTATGGCGTAGAAATCTATATATACTCTTCGGTGTTCAATTCCTCGCTCTCGCCGGTTTCAGCATTGTGATGCCTTTTCTTCCACTCTACATCAAAGAGATCGGAATAGCCTCCGGTGGCTCCATCGAATTTTGGTCCGGATTGGTTTTTTCGTCCCAAGCCTTGGCCATGATGATATCCGCACCGATCTGGGGTGTCATTGCAGATCGATACGGACGAAAGCCGATGCTGGTTCGAGCGTCACTGGGTGGAGCGATATTACTGGCGGCGATGGGATTTGCCCAAAGTGCGGAGCAACTCACCCTGCTCCGATTCCTTCAGGGTTTTGTAACCGGTACGGTTCCGGCAGCCAACGCGCTGGTGGCGGCAACAGCTCCAAAAGAGCGAACCGGCGAAGCACTGGGAATGATTCAAATGGGGGTTTGGACGGGTATCGCCATCGGTCCTCTGATCGGTGGAGTCATCGGAGACACTTTAGGTTTCCGTGAATGTTTTTGGATAACTGCAAGCCTTTTGACAATGTCCGGATTTGCCGTTATTTTCTGGGTGCATGAAGAGTTTGAACCGGTCAAAAAATCCGAGCGTCCGAAATTGCTGGCCGGTTTTCAGTCTCTGCTCAAGGCATCGGGGATGATTCCATTATATACAGGAGCATTTTTGCAAAGCCTTGGGCGAACTCTTGTATTTCCTATTGCAGCACTTTTTGTTATGGAACTCATGGGTCCGGTTCCAGGAGTGGCCACCGTAACCGGCATCGCCCTTGGTTCGAGGGCGGTTACCGGGTCTCTGAGTGCGATCTGGCTGGGGAAGCTCGGGGACCGAATCGGTCATGGTAAAACCTTATTCGGCGCTTTCATTGCGGGAATGATTTGCTATATTCCGCAACCATTTGTTACGGATGCCTGGCAACTGGTCATTCTACAAGCGCTGACTGGATTGGCGGATGGTGGTATTTTAACAGGCATCGGCTCACTCATGAATCTTAGAGCACCGTCAGGCACCCAGGGGGCAACATTCGGATTGTATGCCAGCGTTAATTCGGCAGGACGCTGCGTGGCCCCCATGCTGGCAGCCGGCTTGGCCATCTGGTTTGGCCTCAGAAGCGTTTTTGGGGCGACTGCCGTCATCTATGCCATAGCAGCCCTATTGGCGCTGTACATCAAACGGTCGGACGAAATGCCGGCCATCTAGCCCGCTTTGAGTATATATTGCAGTCGCGCACGCCGGTGAAATCCGCGAATCAATACTTTGGGAAGATCCGAAAACCGAAATCTTTGTTTTTTCAGCAGAGATTTTCTAATGGGAGGGTTTTAATGGACGGTCAGATAACCCGCCGAAGCTTTTTGGCCCGCTGCGGTAAAAATGCGATTTTATGCGCCGGCGCCGGGGGAAAGAGGTTTCTGCGAAGTTCGAGAAAATGTTGACGGCAAGTGCGGTTATTGTGGAACACCCATACCCGGTATCTGGAGATTGCCTAACAACTCCTGACCCGAAAATTATTGCCACGAAGACACAAATGATATATTCACGATCCTTTCTTCGTGCCTGGGTGTCTTGGTGGCAATGAAAAAATATTGTCGCACACATCACAAGAAAATTGTTAAGAGACTATTCTCAAATTATCGGTAAAAGAATAAAATTGACATTTTTACTTCTTTTTGACAAACTTTCCGGCATCAAGGGTCCGGTAGGTGTTGAGAATCGGGTTGCGCTCGGCTGAGGTACTCACTCTTCATATTTTTCCTTTCCGATGCGGTTTGGCGTTTAATTTTATATTTGGGAAGCGACGTATTCGAAAAAGATGATCAATGGAGTTGAAAATAACGGTTTGACCTACGATTACCTGATTTCCCGAAGTGGAATCATCGGACGTCAGATTCTGCGGCTTTGCCGGTTTATTAATGAAAAAGACGAATACAAATTCGAACGCCCCAAGGGGATAAGGGGATTTTTTATAAGGCAGCGATGGCTCCGCAGCATCCTGGGGGTTCGTGTTGTCAACCGGATTTTGACTGCTTTCTATACCTATTATGTCGGCGGATCATTGACCCGGAGCGATCAATTGACATTTGCCAAACTCCACGGAATGAAAGACAATGCCCATCGACTGACCTTATTTAATGCGCTGTTTTGCGGAACTCCCTCTGCATTGTGTTATTTTCTTCTGGGTGAAGGGTTTCACTTGCTCAGCGGAATCCATTCATATGCAGAACTTCCCTCTCTGCTGGCAAAACACACATCTCTCGGAATCGGCCTGGTGAGCATTTCAGTTGATATGTTCCGGGCAGTCGACTCGGCGTTGAATCATAAATGCTGGGCTCCCTTCGGCTTCATGCCCATTGCCATCAATCTTCCCACCTATTTGAAACGGATTTTTCAAAGGAAGTCATCGAAACTTGCCGGTGATAAGCACAGCCGGCAAGTAAAGCCGCAAATGGCCGATACCTGCACGCTGCGCCGATAGATCCGACTATCATTTCCTTGACCTCATAAGATAGCTTGTGCAGGAAAGAACCGAGTTTCCCGTCTTTACTAATCTAAAATCAAACAACACCATATGATATCCGACAATCATGACCTCCATTAGAAAAAAAGCCATAGAAGGATTTCAAGCCGGTGACACCTTCAGCATCTCGAGAACATTCTCTGAAAAGGATATGATTCGATTTGCCGAAGTTACCCGAGATTACAATCCGATTCATTTTGATGATCGATTTGCATCGGTGAAAAAATTTACAGCCCGCATTTGCCATGGGTTGCTGGCTGCAAGCCTTCTGACCGAAATCGGCGGGCAAATCGGATGGCTGGCATCCAGCATGCACTTTCAATATAAGAAACCGGTTTACTTTCAAGACACC
>DUZK01000198.1 GCA_013349495.1 Deltaproteobacteria bacterium | reverse complement strand
TGGCCCTGGGCTGGCGGGGAAGGAAGGCGGCCGTCATGTCCATCATCGGATTCGGCGTACTGTTATTTACATTCTTGGGCGTGAACTTGCTTTTAACAGGTCACCACGGCGACTTTACAAAAACCTAAACGAATTGAAGTTCTTTTTAATTCGAAAATCGGAAATCCAAAATCGAAAATTCTCACATGTCCGATATTGTTCTCATAGGATTGAATCATAACACAGCCTCTGTTGAGGTGCGGGAGTGTATCGCCTTTTCACTGGATGAAACTTCCGATGCCCTTGACGCGCTGGGAGCTCAACCATTCATAGAAGAGGTGGCCCTCTTATCCACCTGCAATCGGGTTGAAATTATTTTGATTACAAAACAGAAACCCGAAGCATTAGACGCGACAAAAAAGTTTCTTTCCCGATACAAAAATGTTGAATCGGAACTGTTCGAGGATTCGCTTTATGTTCATGACGGCAATGAAGCGATCCGGCATCTTTTTAGAGTTGCGTCGAGCCTGGACTCCATGATGGTGGGGGAACCTCAGATACTCGGCCAGATCAAAGATGCCTATCGGTTGGCCGCCCGGAAAAAAACCACGGGAGTCGTCTTAAACCGGTTATTGCACAGAAGCTTTTCCGTGGCCAAACGGGTGAGAAGCGAAACGGGCATCGGTGACCGCGCCGTTTCCATCAGTTATGCCGCAATTGAATTGGGACGCAAAATATTCGGCACGCTGGCAAGCAAAAAGGTTCTTTTGATCGGTGCGGGTGAAATGGCCGAATTGGCGGTGGAACACCTGCTTCGGCATAAGGCAGGAACTATTTATGTGGCAAACAGAACCTTTGAAAGAGGCGTGGAACTGGCAAGGCAGTTTAACGGTGAGCCGATTCGGTTTGATGAAATCGTAGGCGCTTTTGAACAGGTCGATATCGTCATCAGCTCCACCGGCGCAACCGAGTTCATCATCCGGCCGGATATGGTCAAACCGGTTATGCGTAAAAGGAAGAATCGGCCCATATTTTTCATCGATATTGCAGTTCCCCGGGACATCGATCCTGCGGTAAATCGTATGAACAATGTATATGTATACGATATTGATGACTTGAAAAGTGTGATCGATGAAAACATTGAGGACAGGAACAAAGAAGCGGTAAAGGGAGAGCGGATTGTCGATGAAGCCGTCATCCGATTCAGAGAATGGTACGACAGTTTAAATGTCGTTCCGACAATTGTGGCCCTCCGGAACAAGATGGATGGCATTGCAGAAATGGAGATCAAGAAAACGCTTCAGGGGATGTCAAGTCCCTCCGAAAACGATCGTGAAGCGCTCTTCCGGATGAAAACCGCCCTGCTCAACAAGCTGCTGCATGACCCCACCATGTTTCTAAAATCCAATGGCCGGCAAAAGAGCCTGCCCCTCTACCTGGATATCACGCGAAAGCTCTTCAACCTGGATGATTGATCAACCTGCCATTTAACAAACTCGCGCTGTGTGCTTTTAAAGTTTGAGTTTGCAATTGCGCATTAGTAATGATACATTATGCGCATGATATATGAGCATGAAAGGAATATATTATGCAAGTAAACATTTATGATCCAAACGCCCCCAAGAAGCCCTCAAACTTGAGCGTCAACAGCGATCTTCTGCGACAGGCTAAAGCATATAAAATCAACCTGTCAAAGGCGTTAGAGCAGCGCCTTACCGAGCTGCTGCTGGAGGAAAAACGCCGGGAATGGAAGGAAGAGAACCGAGAGGCTATTGAAGGTTTTAACCGCCGTATCGAAGCAAATGGCGTATTCAGTGAAGGTTTGAGGAATTTCTGATGGCACAGTTTGATATCTACCATAACCCGAATGAAGAAACGAATCAGATGGTTCCTTACCTTCTGGATGTTCAGGCTGATCTTCTAGACAGTCTTGCAACACGCGTGGTCGTACCGCTGATAGCTGCTTCTGCAATGGGCAAAGCCGTTAGGCATCTAAACCCTCAATTTAAGATCAGGGATGTCACTGTATTCATGTCTACGGCGGAATTGGCCGGTGTGCCGATACGAGCGATAGGGGAAAAAGTGGGTTCATTACAAGAGCAACGTGACGAAATTATAGCTGCGCTTGATTTTCTATTTGTCGGTTTCTGAAAGCCATCTCAAAACGAGATATTAAGGATTTAATAACCGGATAATAAATCGCTCTTCCTCCTCGATAAGTTCCGGCAGAGTTCCATTGTGCGCTTGCATGCTCTTTACGATCTTTCGAGGAATGCCCATTCCCATGTGTTCAAGATATCCGTAATCACGCATAAAATCTTTGAGCAGTTGGTTGCGTGCCGCCCGGCAACCGGAAAGCATTCTTTGAGGCGTGATGCCGTTGGGCAGTCGGCCGGGCGATCCGACTTCCAAGCGGTTTTCATAGATGGCCAATTCAATGTCCGATCCTGATAAAAGATAGTCTCTATGCACCAACGCGTTGACGATGGTTTCGCGAATCGCTTCTTCAGGGTAGGTCCATCGGTCTTCTCGACGCACCCCATTTTTAAGGTTGGTCTCGACCCCAGTGTTCCGCTTGATAAATTCCACGGTTTGTTCCACCAAGCCGTTTTCCACCAAACCTTGAGACCCTGTTAAAGGAACCATAGGTCCCCGTATTGGTAGGCGTTCTTTCGCGGTGTAGTCCTTCTCCCTTCCGGGATAGGCCACTGCATCTATGCCAGCTTGGGGCAAAAAGCGGTTGGGATTCTTGCCGAAAAGCAGCAAGCCGGCAACTGTAGGCGCAGTTGTGCCACCTTCATCAGATAGAATTTCGGTATTCACCAGAAGGGCTTGCCAGCCGTCAACATCTTCATCCGACGGAGTTTCTTGTGATCTTATGCGCTGAAAATAATCTCTTAAGCGCCTTAAATCCAAATCATTGAGGGTTGCACCGGAAACTGATCTCGTTTCCAACCGAAATGCGCCTCTTTGTTGAAATAATCTTTCCAATTCTTCAGGGCTAGCTTCCCGGCTCTGGCTCCCAACACGTATATAATAGGTTCGATGATTGGCATGCCATACATGATGGACCGCCCATCCGCGATCCACCCGAACCACCGCCACGTGCTTGCCTGGTTCCACATCATGGATCTCTTCGTAATAAGGGATAACCTCCGGAATGATTTTATCCTGGCAAGCGGTCATTACCCACTCTTCTAAATCCGGCCGCGTGATCCCTGCAACATAACCATCACTTTCCACACCTAAAATTACTTGGCCCCCTCTGGAGTTGATCAGCGAGACAATCTCCCGAGCCAATGATAGAGCGTCAATTGTATCTTTCAGGAGTACTACCTCGGACCTCTCCCCCTTCCGTAGCAACTCTAAAATCTCCGATTTCTTCATACTCCTTTGCCTGTCGGACCCTTTTCATAACCACAACCGCATTTTAATCTCATCCAAATAACTATTCTTCACCAGATACGCGGGCATAAATCGTTAGTTTCACAGCCTGTCCTATCCTTTTGATTTCAGGACGTTTCCCTGAGAGTGCCAAACTGTCGCGCACCAGGTTAAGGAAGCCTTCGCCGCGGGCTTCCATAAAGCTCATTCCGGTGATCGGGCTGGGGAAGTCTCTCATAAAGCCTGCAAGCTGCTGGTTGCGACGTACCGGCTGGCATCCGCTGTAAAGCGCCTCTTCGGTCAACGTATTGTGCAGCCCTCCCGGGTTTTGGATCTCGATCCGATCCGGAAAAATTCGAATGATAATTTGAGAACCGGTGAGTTCATAGTCGCGATGGACAACGGCATTGACAACGGCCTCCTGCATTGCGGTATCGATATATGCGGGCAAATCTCTGCGACCCATAGCTTCCTTACGCGACACTGTGGCTATTAGTGGGGATGTCTGAAAATATCGGAGGACCTGTAGCATCTGCTCGGGCACTGGCCCGCTTATGCGCTTGGTGTCGGAAGTTTCTCCATCGGCAACATTTCCTCGATAGGCCGCGATATCAATGAACGCACCATCCAAAACCCTTTCCGGCTGATCCGAAAAAAGGATAACACCAAGGTTTGTAGGAACGACACGCTCATCAGCTTCAACCGCAAGTTTCAAATTAATGAGCAGGTGTTCAAGCGTTAGGCCATTGGAAGAAAAAGATCGCTTAAAACGATTCTGATAATAACCTTCCACGCGTCCCTGATCGATGATATTCAAATCGGTCCCAAGTGTTGGGCGCTCTTCAAAGGGTATCAAAAGGTTCCTTGAAGCAAGCAAACGTCCCAATTGTTCAGGTGGTATGGGATGACGATGGCTGCCGACGCGCTTCAGGAAGCGGCCATCCGAAGTCTGGTGGACATAGTAGCGGGATTTTGGAATATCCACCTTAAGACATAACTTCAGCGTTTGGTTGTCATCGGGCAACTGCAACCAATCCAGTACTGGCTCGATCAGCGGTCTGCAACTGTTCAAACCAACGTTGACCACAAACTGCTCCAGAATGTCCCTTTTTTCCAGAGGAATCCCGACAATGGCGCCATCCTTTCGCACGCCAAACACAACGACGCCCCCTTCGGTATTGGCGATGGAGCAGAAAACCTCAGCGATCTCAGGAGCCGCCCGCCCCGCATCTCCGATCAGAATCTGATTTCTTCGAAACACCACCTCCTTCAACTCAAGAAAGGTGTCCTCTCCGGCGGCAATTTCACTAAGAAGCGTTTGGATATTTTCATACATGGATAAAATTCCTCTCTCAAAAGTGGTACTTTTCCTGTCGCCGCCTGAAAGCTTCTTCAGACCCTTCCATGATGTCGAGAACGGCCCGTGTCACCTCCGGTCGATCCAAGCCCCCCTGAGTCTGACAAACGCCCCGGCCGCCTTCCGCTTTCAGTGCGTAAACCAATTCTGCATCGGCATTGACAGGAATGTTGGCGTTGTGGGTGACGATGATCAACTGCCGCTGTTGTTTTGCCGTCCTGAACAGGGGAACCAGTTCTTTATAGAGGAATTCGCTGTCCAGTTCGTCTTCTGGTTGATCGATTAGTACAGGACCGGTGCCACGCGCGAGGAGCAAGGAGAGAATGGCGGTATTTTTCTGCCCCGTAGAAAGATCACCGCACTGGAACGATCCGGCTTCACTGCCGTCACCACGCAGCAGCGTCAGACCGGCGGCGTCCGGGATGCGGGTCAGCATCAATTCAAACCATTTTGCAGTTTTTTCCTGACGCACCCGGTCAATATCATCTTTGTGTTCGAGAAGAATCGAAGACCACTTGTCTTCATTATTCCAATGAATCTCTAACCACTGAATAGGATTGCCGATTTTCTTGCAGTTCTCGGAGTTGTTGCAGGTATCGAGAAAAACGTCGAATAGCGCATCTCCGATATTCTCAACGCTCCCATCTCGAGCATACCGATCCCACAACCTGCCGGCTTTGGTGTTGCGGGCCGGGGACAACTCTCCCCATAGTGTTAGAAAACTTTCCCGGTCTCCGGCGAAAATGAGGCTGGTTTTCACAATCGCGTCACCGTTTTCCGTTCGCGGCATGGTGCTACTGCCGGTGATTTCATTAATAACTTCCTGGCGTGCTCGCGTCTCTGCCAGCCAGAATTCGGTAAGTTCTTCCAATAGTTTCATGATATCAGGTCGTCCTTTGGAGACTTGATCCCGCTCGGCCTGCTTGGCTTGGCTGGCAGCCTTTTTCATCCGATGCTGCTGCTCGGTTTCCCTCAATCTTTCTGCTTCCTCTATAGTCAAACCCTTCGCCTCGCAGGCAGCATGAAAATCCTTTTCGGCCTTTTCAATGGATTGTTGAAGGCTCGGCCAATCCGCGTGTTTGACTGTCGCCTCTGCAACGCTTGTCACCAAAGTTTCAGGCGCGGCTTTGAGCCCCTGTGCCAGCGATAGATAAGCAGAGGAAATCTTATCCTCGACCTGCCGGAAAAAAACTGGATCAGGAAAACTTTCCACACGGCTGCCCAAAGGCGGTGGCTCTGTTTCCAACTCTTCGGCTATTGCTGTCAAGCGCTCTCTTGTTTCTTGCGCCTTGTTTGTGAGTCCTTCGATATAGCGTTTGGCCTCCTGGGCTGCGCGGTGCTTCTTAAGCTCTTCCTGGACCGTCGTTTTGGCGGCAAGCTGGCGCCCCAACTCTTCGGTTTCCTGTTGCAGAGTTGCTAATTCCTCGTCAAGGCGCTGAATTTTTTCTTCGATTTGCCGGGCATTTCTAAGCTGTTCGATAATTTCCCTTGCCCTGTTCCGGTGCCCTTCAATCCGGTCTCTGGCCAGACTGTCAATGAAGTCAAGCAGTGATGTCTGCCTGACGGCAAGTTGGGTAATTTCTTCTTGGCTGAAAATGAGTGCATCAAGGCGCCGAAACACCGTGGCCGCGTCCGCTACCTCCCTATTTTCCACTCGAGCGGGCTTTCCCGAGTTGTCGACGATAAAAACATCTTCAAGATCATCATGAAATACGTTTAATACAATTTTGGTATCGTTCAGGAAAGTGCCTCGCAACCGTTTGATCTGACTAGCGGCCACATGTTCCTTGTCGGATACGTCCTTAAAGGCTGTTTCTCCGCGAAGCCCCAACCGCATGCTCTCAAAGAGCATGGACTTGCCGCTCCCCCGTCCGCCGATCACACAGTTGAGATGGGGTGAGAGGGCAACGGTTTGATCCTGAAGGAATTTGGTGTTGTTGACCTTAATGCTTTGAATGTGGGTGTGTGCGGCCTTCGGAAGTTCAGGGTCCAGACAGATGCGCGATTTCGGATCAAGAAAGGCCTGGCGGAGGGATTCAATGGAAGGGGTTGACATCTTGATCCAGGAAAATCGGCAGCCCAGATTGTTTCCGCATGAAGCGCCTTCCAGTGACTTGCCGTCCGACCCACAAATAGCCGCTGGTTGCCGATGGGGTTTTGGGCGCTTCCATTGTGGATTAAAGCCATCCAAAATTGCTTTGGCCTTTTCCTGGGGAGGCCAGGCATTTACTTCAAGGGCATATAGATCCGAGTTTTCCACAAAATCCCGAATGTTTGCAGTATCATCGCAAATGCCGTCATTACTGAACGCATGAGCCGCAATGACGATACCGCCGAGCTCGTTTTGCACCTTGTCGAGGACTTCCCTCAATGACCAACATTGGCCATGATGCTTGGGCTGCTGGGGTATGCCATTGACAAATCGTTGATCACTTGGACGCCCCATGCTTGTGAGAGTATCGCTTAGCTGTTTTAGGATGCTCCCTTTCCTTCCAGGATCAAAAAGACAAAGAACATGATAACGAATGTCGAGTTCGAACCCGGGAAAAATGATCAGTGGCGAGCGGTTTTCTGATTCGCCGACGGTTTTGTTCTGTTCGATCAAATGGGTCAGAAACCAGTTTCGTGGTTCACTCTCAGTGCTGAAATTGTGATCCACAACGGCAATACTCTCCAACCCCAAAGTGTGGCATTTTTTAAGAAAAACCCTGGCCTTTTCCTGAAGGTCTTGCTCGTTCCGTGGAGAGAGAAGCCGCAGATTCGGGTCACCCCAGTGACGACCGTCTTCGGGGGTATGGACATGCAGGTCACACTTGAACCAGCGTATGCCCTGAAAGCCGGGAGATGTTTTCATCAGGCTACCTCCAGTATGTTTTTGATTCCGTACCGTAAAGAGGTCTTATGCTTTTTCCCTTAGCGACCGGCATGTCACAATTCACATGCCGGACACGCAACCATTTCCACGATTGCGGCGATCCTCGGTGTTTTTGTAATAGCCTTCGTTGTCCGAAATCCACCACCTAATTTAATAAAACCCTTTACCAATAAGGGAATACAGTAATTTTGCCTGCACCTTAATATTAAAAACGATACGTATCAAACTGCTGATTATCAAGATTTCAACGATTTTGATGGTGGATTTAGGTTGTCCGAAATCCACCACCTAATTTAATAAAACCCTTTACCAATAAGGGAATACAGTAATTTTGCCTGCACCTTAATATTAAAAACGATACGTATCAAACTG
>DUZK01000197.1 GCA_013349495.1 Deltaproteobacteria bacterium | reverse complement strand
GTCCGAAGGAAGGGTCAGGGAAATAAAACATGGCGCGGCCGTCATCGCTACGGGTGCGGACGAATATAAACCCACCGAATACCTTTATGGGAAAGACGACAGGGTATTGACCCAACTGGAGTTGGAGGCGCAAATCGCAAAAATAGCGGAAAAGGTGATTAACTCCCAGAGCCTGGTGATGATCCAATGTGTGGGATGCAGACAGGAAGACAGAAATTACTGCTCCCGGATATGTTGCAGCCACGCCATAAAGAACGCCTTGAAGCTGAAAGAAATAACCCCCGGGATGGATATTCATATTCTCTTTCGGGATATGAGAACGTACGGGTTCAGAGAAGATTATTACCGGGAAGCGGCGGACAAAGGTGTCCGGTTCATCCGTTATGTGCCGGAGGACAAACCCCGCGTGGAAGCTGCCGTGGAGGAAGGCCGGCCTGTTTTAAGGATTACCGTGCCGGATGCCATTTTAGGCCAGAGCCTTGCATTGGATGCGGATTTGATCGCTTTATCCGTTGCCGTTATTCCTTCCGCAACCAGTAATGACGTATCGCGATTTTTCAAGATACCTTTGAGCCCTGACGGATTTTTCCAGGAGGCCCACGTCAAGTTGAGACCCGTTGACTTTGGCGCGGAAGGCGTTTACCTGTGCGGGACAGCCCACTATCCCAAGCACATATCGGAAGCGATCAGCCAGGCTTATGGCGCCGCGGGTCGGGCATTGACGCTTCTTTCACGTGACACGGTAGTCGCCTCCGGTTCCGTCTGCGATGTGGACGAGAGTAAATGTGTTTCGTGTGGGGCATGCATCACGGTTTGTACCTATGGCGCCATCGAATTTTATGAGACACCGCAAGGCAGAAAGGCCACGGTGAATCCGGTCCTGTGTAAGGGAGACGGCCTCTGTAACACGGTGTGTACAACATCTGCCATATCACTGAAGCACTACACCGATGAAGAGATTTTCAATCAAATTGACGCGGCATATCCAGCCGTTTAGCAGTCTGAAAATGAAAAAATCCGGGATTGACAACCAGGGAGGTGAGAAAAAATGGGTACGGGACCAGAGTTTAATCCAAAATTATTAGGGATGATATGCAATTGGTGCTGCTATGGGGGAGCGGATCTGTGCGGAGTTTCCCGCCTTCAATACCCTCCTCATATCCGGCTGATCCGGGTGATGTGCTCGGCCAGAGTCGATTTGGCGCATATATTCCGGGCTTTCTCAAATGGCGTAGACGGGGTGTTTATCGGCGGTTGTCATATTAACGACTGCCATTATATCACAAATGGAAATTACAATGCACTGGGCATGGTAAAGATATGCAAAAAGCTGCTTGAGCACATCGGAATAAACCCCGAAAGGTTGAGACTTGAATGGGTATCCGCCGGTGAAGGCATCCGCTTCGCCAATATTATGAATGAGTATGCTCCCAGGATGAAAAAGTTGGGACCCCTCGGCAAAAGCGAAGGCATGGACAAAGATCAATTAAAGTTTAAAATAGAAGCTGTTACCCGGCTGATCCCTTACATTAAGCTTGTGGAAAGGGAGCGGCTGAGAGCCCCCTTGAAACTGAGAGCAACTGCGAATCCGGAAGAAGCGCATAACAAATTCTTCGGTAGTGATGAACTGAACAGATTATTTAATGAAACAATCGTGGATAAACTGGCAATAAGCCAAATCATGCTGCTTCTGCAAGAAAAGTCCCTTTCAACCGGAGAAATTTCCGGGAAATTAGGTCTGAGCCCGTCTGAAATAGCCAGACACATGAGCAGTTCATCACGGCATGGTTTGGTCCGATACGATGAAAGCCGAAAATGCTTTGCGCTTGCATAGGGCAAAAGCAAAAAGGCACTTTGTTATCTAACCGAATTCACCATTGACAACTTATGCCTGGAAGATTATTTTAGACCAATGAATACGTATAGTTACTATTCAATTTATGCATTTTATATTTATCTATTATTCAATAATTCTATCGGAGGACATCATGGTTGAGGTAACAGCTTCAGCGACAAGCCAGATCGTTGAATATTTCAAAGACAAGGCCATGAAAAATAATTACATCATTATTTTGGCAATTTGTGTCTATTTCTTTTTTTCTTCTGCTTTTGCAGGAGAAAAAGTATCGGGCCGACAAAGCGATTCTGCATCAGCAACAGCTTTTGCAGCAGAACCGACTTATAAATTTGAGCCATTCGTTGAAGGTAAAGAAGTGTCTCATGCATTTGTCATAAAGAACACCGGTGGCAAGCCTTTGGTTATTCAAAACATTAAAACGAGCTGCGGTTGTACTACGGCTGATTATCCCAAAGAGATACCTCCAGGCGGCGAAGGGAAGGTCGTTATAAATGTGGATACCACAGGGTTCGGAGGGCAAATCATTTCTAAAAACATCACGGTTTATACCAATGATTCGAATAATGAAAATCTCACACTTCGGGTAACCGGCCCGGTTGAAAAATTTGCCAATATCGAACCGGGAATCGTTAGACTTAAAGGCGTTATCGGAGAGGATATTAGAAAATCTGTAACAATTGTACCCTTTAAAAAATACCCGTTCAAGATCACGGAATCAGATGCAAAAAATGTGGGAAATATCCGCTTTGATATTGAAAGGCGGGCGGACAGATATTTGCTGACAGTAGTCAATCTGGCAAAAACCAAGACAAGATATTTAGACATAATCACTTTGAAAACAGACAGCCCGGTAAAACCTGAGATCAATATTAAGGTTTTTGGTGATATTTCTGAGAAATAATTAAATCACTAATAAGGATCAACAAAAGATGGAAGAAAAAGATAAAATAAACGATCAGAAAAAAGTTGTAGGTTCGGTTATGGTCGTTGGCGGCGGCATCGCCGGGATTCAGGCCACCCTGGATCTGGCCAATTCCGGATATCTGGTGTACCTGGTGGAAAAAAAACCGGCCATCGGCGGGGGCATGGCCCAGCTCGATAAAACATTTCCCACCAATGACTGCGCCATGTGCGTGATCTCCCCCAAACTGGTGGAAGCCGGCCGCCATTTGAATATCGAGCTCCACACCCTGGCTGAAATCGATGAGGTCAGCGGCCAGGCCGGCAATTTTACCGTCAAGCTTCTGGAGCATCCCCGTTATGTGGATCTGGATAAGTGTACATCCTGCGGGGAATGCTCCAAAGTCTGCCCCATTGATACGGCAAACCTTTTTGATGAAGGACTGCGGGATCGAAAGGCCGCTTATAAGCTCTATCCTCAGGGGATGCCGGGGGCTTATGCCATCGAAAAGATCGGAACCGCGCCGTGCAAATCCACCTGCCCGGCCCATGTGAGCATTCAGGGCTATATCGCATTAATTCATCAGGGAAAATACCGGGAAGCCATCGCGCTGTTCCGGGAAGAACACCCTTTCCCCGGGGTTTGCGGCAGGGTCTGCCATCATCCCTGCGAAAGCGCCTGCACCCGAAATGACGTGGACCAGCCCCTGTCCATCGAATACCTGCACCGCTTCATCTCCGATCATGACTATGCCGGCGACAGTCCTTACATTCCGGCGGTTTTGGAAAAACGGGATGAGAAAATCGCCATTATCGGTTCCGGCCCTGCCGGGCTTTCCGCGGCGTATTTCCTGGCCCAAAAAGGTTATCCGGTGACGGTGTTTGAAAAACTTCCGGTAGCCGGCGGCATGATGGCGGTCGGCATTCCTGAATACCGCCTGCCAAGGAATTTACTGGCCACCGAGATCGGCGTGATCGAAAAAATGGGCGTGGAAATCAGAACGGGTGTTGCATTCGGAAAAGACATCACACTGGAAGGGTTGAAAGCCGACGGCTTCCGGGCGGTTTTTATGGCCACGGGCCTTCACGGCAGCCGAAAGCTTGGCGTGGCCGGGGAAGATCTGGAAGGCATCTTGCCGGGGACAACGTTTTTGCGGGATGCGGCTCTTGGAAAATCCATCAATCTCGGCAATAAAGTCGTGGTTGTGGGCGGAGGCAACGTGGCCATCGATGTGGCCCTGACAGCTAAACGCCTGGGCGCCAAAGAAGTGGTCATGGTTTGCCTGGAATCCCGGGATGAAATGCCTGCTTGGGATTATGAAATCGAGGAGGCCCTGGAGGAAAACATTGAAATACTCAACTGCTTTGGTCCCGAAAGTTTTGCGGGCAGCGGCGGGAAAGTCACCGGCATTCAGTTTAAACGTTGCACCTGCGTCTTTGATGATAAGAACTGCTTCAATCCCCAATACGATGAGAATGATCTGCAAACCCTTTCCGCAGACACCGTGATCGTTTCCATCGGCCAGAGCGCGGAGCTGGATTTTGTAAAGGATCAGGGAATTGTCGCCACACCCAGGGGCGGACTTCAGTGCGACCCCGTTACGTTTCAGACTCCGCTGGAATGGGTATTCGCCGGAGGGGATGTGGTTTAAGGCCCCAAATCCGTGGTGGAGGCCGTTGCCTGCGGCAAAGAGGCCGCCATCAGCATGGATAGGTATATCCAGGGCCGGGATATCCGCGAAGACAGAAGCCGGGACTGGGATTATCAAAAGCCGGATGTCCACGGTGAACTTCACCGGAAACGTATCCCCATGCAAAAACTCCCGGTGGATAAGCGTCAGGCGAATTTTAATGAAGTGTCTTTGGGATATCTGGAAGCCCAAGCCTTGAAAGAAGCCGAACGATGTCTGAAATGCGGGGTTTGTTCCGAGTGCTATCAATGCGTTAAAGTCTGTCTGGCCAATGCCATCGATCACGAGATGAAACCCAAAACCACTGCTGTTCAGGTCGGATCGATCATCCTTGCGCCCGGATTTAAGCCGTTTGATCCAACACCGCACAGCAGCTACGCCTATGCCGGTCATCCGAATGTGGTGACCAGCCTGGAATTTGAGCGACTGTTATCAGCGTCCGGTCCGAATCAGGGCCATCTGGTACGGCCGTCGGATCGCAAAGAGCCGGAGAAAATCGCCTGGCTCCAGTGTATCGGCTCCCGAGATATCAACCAGTGCGATCACAGTTACTGCTCATCGGTATGCTGCATGTATGCGGCCAAGCAGACGGTCATCGCCAAGGAGCACAGCGCCCAGCCTCTGGACACCGCCGTGTTCTACATGGACATGCGAACCCATGGCAAGGATTTTGACCGCTATACCATGCGGGCCCAGGCGGAGAAAAACGTCCGCTTTATACGGGCACGGGTTCATACGGTCGAGCCCGCGCAAGAGGATATGCTCAAACTGCGGTATGTGACGGAGACCGGCTCCATTATCGAAGAAACATTTGACATGGTGGTACTCTCCGTGGGCCTGTCGCCCCTTGAAGATGCCGTGAAGCTTGCGGATAAGCTGGGCATTGCGCTCAATTCACACAAGTTCGCCGAGACCAGCGGCCTGACGCCGGTGGCGACCAACCGGGAAGGCATCTATGTCTGCGGCGCGTTTCAGGGGCCCAAGGACATCCCGCAATCCGTCATGGAGGCCTCGGCGTCCGCCGCCGCTGCCGCACAAAATCTGGCATCGGCCCGCGGAACGCTGATTCGCAGCAAAGAACTGCCGCCCGAGCTGGATATATCGGCCCAGGAACCCCGCGTCGGTGTTTTTGTCTGCAACTGCGGCATCAACATCGGGGGCGTTGCGGATGTGCCGGCGATCCGGGAATATGCCCGGACCCTGCCTTATGTGGTGCATGTCGAGGACAATCTGTTTACCTGCTCTCAGGACACTCAGGACAAGATGAAAGCCGTGATTCAGGAAAACGGCATCAACCGGGTGGTGGTGGCCTCGTGTTCCCCCAGAACCCATGAGCCGCTGTTTCAGGAGACCATCCGGGAAGCCGGCCTCAACAAATATCTCTTTGAAATGGCCAACATCCGGGACCAGGATACCTGGGTGCACATGAATGATCCGAAAGGCGCCACTGAAAAAGCCAAGGATCTGGTGCGGATGGCAGTGGCCAAGGCTGTTTACATCGAACCCCTACATCAGGTCAGCTTGCCGGTCAAATCCTCTGCCCTGATCATCGGCGGGGGCGTTGCCGGAATGGAGGCAGCAATCGGGGTGGCCCGGCAGGGAAGTCATGCCTATCTGGTGGAACGCGGCGATACGCTGGGCGGCAATGCCCGGTTTCTCGGCGAAACCTGGCAGGGAGAAGTCGTGGCCCCATATCTGGACAACCTGATTCAGCAGGTTCAGACTCATCCCATGGTCCATGTTTTTCTCGACACGTCAGCCTCCGAGACTTCCGGGATTATCGGCAGTTTCACCACACGGCTGAAATCAAGGGAGGGCACGGAAGCGGTTGTCGAACATGGCGCCACCATTCTGGCCACCGGCGGGCATGAGTACAAACCCACCGAATATCTGTATGGCCGGCATCCGGATGTCCTCACGCATCAGGATTTCGACAAGGCCCTGAAAGAAGGCGATGCCCGGCTTCAACACGCCGGTGTTGCGGCATTTATTCAATGCGTCGGCTCCAGAACCCAGGATCGGCCTTCGTGCAGCCGGGTCTGTTGCACCCACAGCCTGAAAAGCGCGTTGAAGCTGAAAAAAATCAATCCGGAAATGAAGGTGCTGGTCCTTACCGGGATGTCCGGTCCTATGGATTCCGGGAGGATCTGTACAAGGAAGCCCGCAAAGCCGGGGTGGTGTTTATCCGTTTTGATGAAAGCAAGCCCCCTGAACTGATCCTGGATGATGCTCAGGGCCTGTCTTTAACCGTTGCGGACCCGATTCTGGGACGAACCCTGAACATGCAGCCGGATCTGGTGGTTCTGGCTTCGGCCGTGATACCCAATGAAAACAAGGCTCTGTTTGATCTCTTTAAGGTTCCGATCAATGCCGAGGGGTTTCTGGTAGAGGCTCACAGCAAGCTGAGGCCCGTGGATTTTTCTTCCGAAGGCATTTTCATGGCCGGTCTGGCGCATTATCCAAAATCCCTGGATGAAAGCATTGCGCAGGCGCAGGCAGCGGTTTCCAGGGCCATGACCATCCTTTCCAAAGAGGCGATATGGGTTGGGGGCGTTGTAGCAACAGTGGATGCAAGCCGCTGCGCCGTGTGTCTGACCTGTGTCCGGGCTTGCCCTTATGGTGTGCCCCATATCCGTGAAGAAGGCCACGCCGTGATTGAGCCGGCCGAATGTCATGGATGCGGGGTCTGCGCCTCCGAATGTCCGGGAAAGGCCATTACCTTGCAGCATTTTACGGATCGGCAAATCATTGCCAAGACCGATGCGCTTTTTTGTGAATGCGCCACTGCGTGAGCGTAGTTACAATATTTCAATATGATATGGAGGACAGATGACGACAGATAATTTCGAGCCACAGATCGTGGCGTTCTGCTGTAAATATTGCGCTTATGCGGCTGCGGATCTGGCGGGATCCATGCGGCTGTCCTATCCGCCTAACGTGAAGGTGATTCAACTGCCGTGCACCGGACGGGTGGACATTCTACATCTTTTAAAGGCTGTGGAAGACGGTGCGGACGGCGTTTATGTAGCCGGATGTCTTGAAGGGGAATGCCATTTTCTGAAAGGGAATCTGCGGGCCAGAAAGAAAGTCAATTACGTAAAGAAAACACTGGAGGAAATCGGGATTGAGCCGGAGCGGGTTGAAATGTTCAATCTTTCTTCAGCCATGGGATCCAGGTTCGCGGAGATTGCCAATGAAATGACCCAACGCATCAAAGACCTGGGACCCAGTCCGGTGGGGACACATAACGTTTGATAACGAGGTGAAACATGATTGTCGGCGATAGAAAATCTCTTGCTGAGATATTGGATATGATAAAGGACTGCCGGAATATTCTGATTTCCGGGTGTAAAGGATGTGTGACGGTCTGCAATGTCGGCGGATTAAAGGAAGTTCAGATCCTGGCATCCAGCTTGAAGATCGCCCGGAAAAAAGAGGGCCGGCCCATTGCCATAGCGGAAAACCTTTTGGAACGACAGTGCGATCCGGAATATATCGCAGAGCTGAAGGATGTGGTTCACACCTATGACGCCGTCATTTCCATGGCTTGCGGCGTAGGGCCCCAGTTTCTGT
>DUZK01000196.1 GCA_013349495.1 Deltaproteobacteria bacterium | reverse complement strand
TACGGGCAGTGCGCAGATATGGATCCCATCCTTGATATAGCCAAAAAATTCAATCTTCTTGTAATTGAAGACGCGGCACAGGCCATAGGTTCCGAGTATAAAGGGATGCGCGCCGGTTCAATGGGCAGCTTCGGTTGTTTTTCTTTTTTTCCTTCGAAAAACCTCGGAGCTTTCGGGGATGGCGGCATTGTGACCGTGCAAGCGGCCATATTTTATGAAAAACTTCATATACTGCGAGTTCACGGTTCCCATCCCAAATACTATCACAGGTATATTGGCGGCAACTTCAGGCTTGACGCCATCCAGGCTGCGGTTGTTTCGGTCAAGCTTAAGCACCTTGACAGCTGGACAGAGGCGCGTCAGAAGAATGCACAAAAATACGCAAAGCTCTTTGTGGAAGCAGGCATTGATGAAAAGATAAAGCTTCCTGTTCAAAAAGAGAGCCGGCATATTTTCAATCAGTTTGTAATAGAAGTTCCGGAAAAGAGGGATGAGCTTAGAAATCATTTAAACAATGCAGGAATAGGCAATGAGGTCTATTACCCTGTTCCGCTTCATCTTCAGGAATGTTTCGCATACCTTGGATACAGAAAAGGCGACATGCCAGTTTCCGAGCATGCCGCCCTGCGCACGGTTGCACTGCCCATTTATCCGGAGCTGACTGAAGATATGCAGACCTATGTTGTAGAAAAGATAAGAGAGTTTTATCTGGCGTGAAGGGTGAAAAGTTAAGATTGAAAAGAAAGAGGCAAAGGCACAAAGCGAATTTAGAACTTCGAATATCGAAATACGAAGTCAGAGTATTGAAGTCCGAACCAAAAGACCGGTTATAACTACCAGTACAGGTGATCCTGATATCTGGAATCTCACACTACAAGTCGCAAAATGAACCGAAACATCGAGGATATGACAGGTATAAATCAGGATAGCCAGGCGTAAACAGCTTTGTTCCCGCCTTTAATTTAAATGACCGGAAACGGCTTTCTGCTGAACCTCACAAATTCCGTAAAGCGGGCTGCTCCGCTATGCACCTCCGCATGGATGTCCCCTTTATGGTCAAGACTTTAAGGATATCTTGCTCCGTTTCATAATATTATTTCCGCGGTGTTTTTTCTTAACATACAAGCAGACTTATGCCGCATTATCCATATATAAAATATACTTGACATATATTTATCATATACATTATCATGAAATCAAATGGATGAAGTTGATTGCCTGAATGGCAGAGGACGCTTGCTTCTGATTGAGGCGAATCTACTAATTTATTTTCAATGTTTGGCCGGTCGCGCTACTGTCGGCTCCACTCCGACAGCGGGGGAATAGAATTAATGATGGGTTTGATAAAGAAGAAGACCAACAACCAGAAGCAACCATTGGGCGTCATGGCGTATGAACATATTTGCCGTAAAATTGTCACCCTTGAATACACTCCTGGTCAGGTTCTCGACGAAAAGGAACTCATGGCGGATCTTCACATGGGGCGTACGCCGGTCAGAGAAGCCCTTCTGCGGCTTGCCGGAGAAGGGTGGGCTGAATCACAGCCCAACAGGGGTACCATCGTTCCGCCCATTACCCTGCAGGATACCAAGGCTATTTTCGAGGCCATGAGAGTCCTGGAAGTCGGCATAGCAAAGCTGGTAGTAACTCAGAATACTTCCTCAATGTTGTCGCGAATGGCCGAGGTCAATACGAAGCTCAAGGCTGCGAGTGATTCCGGAGATATCCTGGGCATTGTCGAAACAAATCATGATTTCCATCTCTGTTTCGCCCGCTGCTCGCAAAACACATATCTCATCCGTGCGCTGAACGAAGTCAGGAATCAGGCCAAGAGGCTTTCATATCTTTCTTATGCCAATGAAATTGAGCCGGAAAGGTCGTTGCAGGCTCATTATGCCTCAGTTGTCACGGAGCACGATAAGATCATGAGGTATTTGAAAGAACGGAATGAAGCAAAAATAACGGAGACGATCATCCAGCACATCAACAC
This sequence comes from Deltaproteobacteria bacterium, assembly GCA_013349495.1. Classification (GTDB taxonomy): domain Bacteria; phylum Desulfobacterota; class Desulfobacteria; order Desulfobacterales; family SURF-15; genus DUZK01. Next base: position 6,082 of record DUZK01000196.1, on the reverse strand, counting down.
GTTTCAAAAACGAATCATGCGCTACATGGCTTCTTGATTCATGTGCGGAATTGAACATTCTGTTGCGCGAATCGCTCTTTCCTTCTCTGCTTTCATGAATGTTCGGTTCCACAAGAAAGATAGATCAGTCATAGAGGAGTTTATATCGGCAATTAAGAGATTGTAGTGAAACGCTTTCTCTTCAAACACATCAACCAAAGGAGGATATCATGGAGAAAGGATGGAACAACGTGAAAAAACTGACATATCTGATTATGGCACTGGCGTTGGTCATTGGAGTCTGTAGTAGTGAATCTCTGGCAAAAACGACCTGGAATGCAAACTCAGTCTGGCCGCCAAACAATCACCAGACCATGGGGCTTGAAGAATTTGTAGCAAAAGTGAAAGCCTCGACGGGCGGCGAACTGGAAATCATTGTAAGCAGCGGAGGCGCGTTGGGTTACAAAGGGCCTGAATTGTTGAAAGTGGTTCGTGACGGACTGGTTCCGCTGTCTGACATGCTGATCAGCGGTGTGGCCGGAGAGGAGAAAATATTTCAGATTGTGACCCTTCCGTTTCTCGCGCTGAACTTTGAAGAAGCCCGCGTGCTTAATGATACGGCGCGTCCCTATTTTGACAAAATGGCCGAGAAATGGGGACAGAAAATCCTGTTCATTTCTCCATGGCCCGGCGCCGGACTATGGACCAAAAGAAAGGTGGTCTCGACAGCGGAAATGAAAGGACTGAAAACACGAACCTACGACAAAAACGGCGCTTTGGTGGTCGTAGCCGCCGGTGGAACGCCCTATGCTCTGCCCTTCAGTGAGGTCTATTCATCTCTGGCAACCGGTGTGATCGACTCGGTGATTACTTCCACCCCCACTGCAGTGGATGCCAAATTCTGGGAAGTTCTCAAGTATTACCAGCCTCTGAATATCACCATCGCCACAAACATGATCAACGTCAACCTGAAAGCCTTCAATAAGCTTGATAAAAAAACCCAGGATGCCCTTGTCAAAGCCGGCAAAGAAATGGAAGAGATCATGTGGAAAAAAGTTGCGGTTCTGGATAAGGAGAAAGAAGCTCTTTGTATAAATAATGGAATGGAGACGGTTCCGGCATCCAAAGAGTTCATGAAGGAGCTCAATGCCATTACCGAAAAAATTCGTACGGACTGGTTGAAGGATGCCTCCCCCGATGCGAAAGCTATGTATGATGAGTTCATGAAAAAAGTGAAACGGTAACCAATGTCTTTTACCGTTTGTCTGATACGGACTTTCAGACAAACGGTAATGAATTATACCCGGCTTTACCCCGGATATGAAAATGGTATCTACTACTTTTGTTCTGAACCGAAGCAGCGAGCGCATTCCTCGCTGCTTGCAGCGGGGAGCTATAATTTTGCATCCTCACGGTAATTATTTTGGCAAGGCAGCAGAGGGGAAATTATACCCTGTAGTATGCCTCCGGCCGATTACGAAGATAAAAGCATTATCTTAACAATCTATATCTGGAAACGGTTCACATTACCGACTGGAGAAGAGCATGAAGCGGCTTGTTCGAACCATCGACAAAATTGCTGCGGTCAGTGGCGGATTATCCGGTGTGATACTCTGCATTGGGCTGGCACTGGCCTTTATCGAGATCATTCTGCGTACCGCGTTCAGCAGCACTCTGTTCATCACAGAGGAATATTCGGGATATATGATGTGCGGACTCACCTTCTGCGCGCTAGGATATACGCTGCGTGAAAAAGGGCACATTCGAATGATCTTTCTGCATCGAGTTATCACGGGAAGATATCGCGGGTATCTGGACCTGGTCTGTTATGCGGTTGGAGGCCTTTTCTGTGCTGCTATCACAGTCTTTTCCGGAGAGTTTTTCTGGGATTCCGTGGTGACCCGATCCCAATCAATGCAGATATCGGAAACCTATCTGGCCATTCCCCAATTTTTCATGCCGTTTGGGGCATTCATCATGACCCTGCAGTTTCTTGGAGAATTCATGAAAACCATCCTCGTGTTAAAAGGGGATACCGGTGGACTTGCCATTCGTGAAGAGGCTGAAGACCTGGGAAGATAATTTCAAGGAGTCATATCGTGGAACTTGCGAGTATTTCGCTGACCCTGTGCGCGCTATTGGTTATTTTTATGGGAGGAACCCTCTGGATTGGATTCTCTCTTTTCCTGGTGGGGCTTGGTGGATTTCTTTTTTTCACGGATCTGCCGTTTGGCTCCATATTGGCCACAACCGCCTGGAACAATACCAGCGGTTCGGCCATGATGGCATTACCCATGTTCGTGTGGATGGGTGAAATTCTGTTCAGGAGCCGCATTTCACAGAATCTGTTTAAAGGATTGACGCCATGGATGGATCGAATCCCCGGAAGACTGCTGCATGTCAACATTCTGGCATGCACCTTCTTTGCGGCAGTAAGCGGATCATCGGCTGCCACAACCGCCACTGTGGGTAAAATCACCGTACCCGAACTTCGAAACCGCGGTTATGACAAGGGCCTTTCCGTTGGATCACTGGCCGGTGCCGGAACCCTGGGGTTTATGATACCTCCCAGCATGATGATGCTGGTATATGGCATTATCGGGGAAGTCAGCATTGGAAAACTGTTCATTGCCGGTATCATTCCCGGACTGATGCTGGCCGCTGTTTTCAGCCTGTATATTATGTCACGATGCCTGATCAATCCAGGGCTGGCACCAGCAGGAGCCGACCGGCATTCCTGGCATCAGCGGATCAAGGCTATTCCGGAAATTTTACCCGTCCTGCTTCTGATCCTTGCGGTATTGGGCAGCCTTTACGCGGGTTGGGCCACCCCGACCGAGGCCGGTGCCGTGGGCGTTATCGGATCCATGGTCTTTGCCTTCATGACCAGCAGCATGAACTGGGAGATCTTTCGATCCAGCCTGATGGGCGCTGTCAAAACCACCTGTATGATCATGCTGATCGTCATGGGCGCTTCCTTTCTTTCTATTGTGGTGGGGTATCTGGGCATTACGCGTAAATTGACCATTTTTGTGACCGAAATGGGCCTGTCGCCTTTAATGCTCATTTTAATATTGAGCGTGCTGTATCTTATTCTGGGGTGTCTTGTTGACGGTTTTTCCATGATCGTCATGACCACGCCCATTGTGCTGCCCATGGTTACCGCATCCGGATTCGATACGGTATGGTTTGGTATTTATCTGGTTCTGATGATCGAAATATCTCAGATCACACCGCCTGTCGGATTCAACCTGTTCGTGATCAGTTCCCTGAACAACGATGATATATTCGTGATTGCCAAAGACGCGTTTCCGTTTTTTGTCCTGATGGCGCTTGTAACTGTCCTGATAACGGTATTCCCCCAGTTTGTTCTGTATTTGCCCAATCTGATGAAGTGATGAGAAGGCAGAAAGCGTTAGGCGTGAGGTGGAAGATAGAAGGCTGAAGGTTGAATGTTAAGGAATATGTGACAGATGAAAATCGATTTGAACTGCGATATGGGGGAAAGTTTTGGGGCTTATACCCTGGGAATGGATGCCGAAATCATATCATTCATCTCCTCGGCCAATATTGCCTGCGGGTTTCATGCCGGGGATCCTCTGGTTATGAACCGCACCGTCAAACTGGCTGCTGATCACGGGGTCGGCATCGGCGCTCATCCAGGATTTCCGGATTTGATGGGTTTTGGACGGCGGAACATGGACTGCAGCGCGAATGAAATTGGGGATTATCTGATCTATCAAATCGGCGCGCTTCAGGCATTCTGCACGGCTCATGGCGTTCGATTGCGCCATGTAAAACCGCATGGAGCGCTGTACAACATGGCCGTAGCAAATGAACCCCTTACCCGGGCCATTGCACAGGCCATTTCGCGAATTGACAGGAATCTCTTCATGGTTGCTCTGGCCGGCAAACATGCCGGACGTATGGCCTCCATCGCCCGGGAGGAAGGGATCAAAATGATTTTCGAGGCGTTTCCGGACCGGGCCTATACCTCCGAAGGAACCCTGGTATCCCGGAAACAGCCCGGAGCGGTTATTCATAATCCCGATGAGGCTGCTGAAAGAGCACTGCTCATGGCCACCGAAGGCGTGGTGATCGCCGTGGATGGAACACGGATTCCGATGTCGGTAGATACTCTGTGCGTTCATGGAGACAACCCGAGTGCCGTGGTGCTGGCCAGAACCATTCGAAATCGTCTGGAAGCAGCAGGTGTCGCTGTCGTTCCGATGGCAGCACACGAATGACGCGAATCAGCCTGGAACAGTTCATGACCGGGGATGGACAGCCGAACCACCGAACAGTAATCCAGGAGCATTTCTTATAATGACCACAAACCTTTATGAGAGGGCGCAATTTCGAATCAGCGGGGATCGCTCCCTTCTGGCTGCGTATGGTACCGGTGTCGATCAGGCGGTGAACGACAAGGTCAGGCGGATGGCAACCCTCATTACGAATCAGAAATTACCCGGCATCGATGCCGTGGTGCCGTCCTATTGTAACCTTTCCGTTCACTACAATCCCCTGAAGATAGGCTTTTCAGAGTTGAGGGATGTGTTGTGGTCGTTAGAAAAAAAGTTGAATAAGGCCGATATTCCTGAATCACGTACAATTGACATCCCGGTCCGCTATGGAGATGAGTTTGGCCCGGATATCGATTTTGTGGCGCAGCACAATGGCATCAGTGTGGATGAAGTGATTCAAATTCATACCTGCTCCGCCTATCACATCTTTGCCATTGGTTTCGCACCCGGATTCTGCTATCTCGGCGGGCTGAGTTCCAGGCTGCATGCCCCAAGACTGGAAACTCCCCGTGTTCGGGTGGCCGCCGGTTCCGTAGGCATTGCCGGAGCCCAAACCGGCGTGTATCCGCTGGCCAGCCCGGGGGGCTGGCGCCTGATCGGCCGTACCCCGCTTCGACTTTTTGCGCCGGAACGTCCGCAGCCAATCCTGTATCAGGCCGGCGACACGATTCGGTTCCGATCTGTGTCGTCCGATGAGTTTAATCACATCAGTAAGCTTGAAATCCCATGACAGATGCCATTCATATCATTTCACCCGGATCATACACCACCGTGCAGGACATGGGGAGATGCCACGCCTATCACATGGGCGTTCCGGTCTCTGGTTCACTGGATGACTATGCCCATCGCATCGCCAACTGGCTGGTGGGAAATTCATCGGATTGCGCGGTTCTGGAAATGTCAATGATCGGCGCGCAATTCGATGTTCTCTGTGATGCCGACATGGCCGTTACAGGCGCCCGCATGAATCTTCGGGTGAACGGAAGGCCCTGCCCGGAATGGACATCCATCCGGGTACGACCGGGTGATGTGGTTGAACTGGGCATGGCGGAAAATGGCTGCCGGGCATACCTGGCCATTGGCGGCGGGATAGACGTCTCCCTTGTGATGGGAAGCCGCTCCACCTATGTGGGGGGGCAGCTGGGCGGGCTGAAGGGGCGACTCCTTTTACCCGAAGACATTCTGCCGCGCGGTGAAGGCCGGCTACTTAATAAACAGCGGAGTCTGCCCTGGGTTCCTCTGTATCCTGAAAATATATTCATTCGGGCCATACCCGGACCGCACGACGACTTTTTCAGGAATAACATGGACATGTTTTTTTCATCGTTTTTTACCGTAACCGCACAGAGCAACCGGATGGGATGCCGGCTTGTCGGGCCGGAAATTCTTCGGGATCCGGACGCTCCTCAAAGTATTGTTTCCGAGCCCATAATGCCGGGCAATGTCCAGGTTCCGGCCGATGGTCAGCCCATAGTCCTCTTGAAGGAACAGACGATCGGTGGATACACCAATATCGCCACCGTGATTTCATCGGATATTTTTCGAATGGCTCAGGCCAGACCCGGCGATACTGTTCAATTCATACATGTCACACTGGATGAAGCGCATCGAATTTATCGGGATTGGATACGTTTTCTGGATGATATAAAAGTGCTTCTTAACGATTAAAAAAATATCAGCCCGGAAGCGCAGATTTACTGATTAACACCGAGTGGGGTATTCCTCACGATGGATTAACAAAAGGGGAAGCAAAAAGCAGAAACATGCTGCTTTTTCATGAATAGCAGGAAAATACTTTA
>DUZK01000195.1 GCA_013349495.1 Deltaproteobacteria bacterium | reverse complement strand
TAGGACATTGATTTGGAGGAGGATAAAATGACAGATCTAAAAGCAGTGGAACAGGCATTGAACAATTACATCCGACCGCTGACGTTTCCGGTTGCCATAAAAATGCTGAAATCAGAAGACGAGATACCTGAGAAAACCCGTCGTCCTTTTCAGCAGATGAAAAAAAAGGTGGCCATCTGCCAGGGAATCGGCATGGCCAGAAAATTGGGATGGACCGTGGCCATGGGCAAGGAAGACATGCAGTGTGCCTTAGGGGCCGCTCCATTCGGGTTTTTCAAAAACATCGACTATTTTAATGAGGGCAATATGGCCGCCGGCATGTTTACCGCTTCAAAGGAGATGGGAAAATCAGAGGAAGACCTTGTTGACCGATTCGAATACGGCGCCTACAGTCATCTTCTGGTCGCCCCCTTGAACCGGGCCGCCTTTGAGCCGGATGTGCTCATGATGTACGGCAACCCCGCGCAGATCATGAGACTGATTCACGGCGCCCTATACAACGAAGGAGGGGCGATCCATTCTTCTTCTACGGGCAGGCTGGGGTGTGCGGCGATAATAACGGTGATGAAAAACGATAAATGCCGTTTTCTCGTCCCCGGCAATGGGGACCGGGTTTTCGGTATGGCCCAGGATTATGAGATGTCTTTTTTAATCCCCAAATCCAAGGTGGACGGTTTAGTGGAAGGCCTGGCAACCACTCACAAAGGCGGTGTCCGTTATCCCATCACCAGCTTCTATAATTTTGAACCCACGTTTCCGCCGACCTACCAGGAGCAGATGAAAATCTGGCAAGATGAAGGAGAGATATAAATGGAAGCATACAATGGAAGGCAGAGGGTTGCTGCGGCCTTTAAAAAGACCTTTACCGATCAGGATATAGAACTGGATAGAATCCCGGCTTACCCCATCATGGGCCAATGCAATGCCCAACTGGTGGGCGCCTCCATCAGGGAGGTATTGCTGGATCCCAAGATTTTTGTAAAGGCGCAAGTGGCCGCTTTCGAGCGCTACAAACCGGATATCATCGTCATGCAGGCGGATCTGCTCATGGATGTGGAAGCCATGGGCAATGAGCTGAAATTTCCGGAAGACAGCATGTGCATCTCCAAAAAGGTGGCCCTCGAAGATAAGACAAAGCTGAGCAGTCTGAAGCTGGCGGATCCCCACAAAGACGGTCGTATGCCCGCCTATCTGGAAGCTCTGGCCGAGATCAAGAAGATCATCGCCGATTCCATCGTTTCCGCCGTGATTGCCGGCCCCTGGACCATCGCCATCGGGCTCAGGGAGGCCGAGCATCTTTTGCGGGATGCGATGAAGGACCCGGACTATGTGCATGAGCTCATGGCGTTCACCACTCAGATGGCCATCCGGTTCGGAGAGGCCGTTTACCCACTGAAGGTGGGGCTCAGCTATTCCGAGGCGCCTGCCTCGTGCAGCCTTGTTTCACCTAAAATGTATCGGGAATTCATATTTCCCTATCAGAAACAGGTTGTCGATCATTTCAAGGAGAAGAAAGTCGGCGTCGGCCTTCATATCTGCGGCTATGCGACTCCCATCCTGGAAGATATGGTCAATACGGGGGTGACCAATATCAGCATCGATGCCCCTTCGGATTTGGCAAAAGCGGTTGAGGTTACCAGAGGAAAAGCGGTGCTCATCGGTAACGTCAACACCAATCTATTCTATTCCGGCAGCAAGGAGGCCATGGCGCAGGACATCAAAAATTGTCTTGCTGTTGCACCCAAAGACAGCGGATATATTCTGGCTTCGGGATGTGAGGTGCCGGGAGTCGCTCCGCCGGAAAAGGTGGATTGGTTTATGGAACTCATTGATGAACTGTGCAAAGAAAATTAAGTGGTTTTCCATTGACCCCAATCGAAGGAAAAAATTCTGCGGGAAGCACAGAAGAATTCTGCAAGCTGGAAGAGGATCTCAAGGATTCCGAACGCAGGTATCGGTGTCTTTTCGAAGGTTCAAAGGACATGATATTCATTACCCATAAAGACGGTTCGTTCCAGGATGTAAACCAGGCTGCGGTGGATCTTCTAGGGTATGTGAGCAAGAAAGATTTGATGGCGGTGGGGTCGGCCGAACAGGTATACGACAACACCATGCATTGGGAGGTGTTTCAGCGGCAGATCGACCGCGAAGGGTTTGTAAAGGATTTCGAAGCCAAATTCAGAAAAAAGGACGGCAGCCTTCTCCATTGCCTGCTCAGCGGCAATGCCGTTTGGAGCAAAGACGGGGATGTCATCGGGTATCAGGGCATTGCCAAGGATATCACGGCCCGCATGGATGCCGTTCAGAATTTTCGGCAACGGCACCGCGAATTGTGGGTGTTGAACTCCGTTGCATTTGCCATGAACAAGACCCATGATCTGGATGCGGTTCTTGAAATCGCCCTTAAAAAGGCGTTGGAAGTGTTGGGCCTTGCAGCAGGCGCCATTTTTTTGATCGATCATGACCATACCGCATATGTGATGAAAAAACGGTATGGTCTGCCGGCAGACATCACCGAAACAACGAGTCAGATCCGGCTCCACGACGAATCACTGATGAACGCATTGCTCCAAAAAGATCTGGTTTTGACTCCCGAGCCCATATTCCCGCCGTTTAAGGCCATGCTGAAACATCAGAAAAAAAACTTTTCCGTGGAACTCACCTGTTTTTTAATCACGGCCAAAGAAAAGGCGTCCGGGTTTTTGGCATTGGACGTTCCGCCGGATAAAGATATCTCTAGAGGGCAGGATTTTCACCTGTTGGGCTCCCTGGGGAACTTTTTAGGCGGCGCCATTGAAAATGCGAATCTGCTTCAGACCATCCGCCGGCACCGGGAAGAACTCAAGGGACTGACGGCCAGGCTGTTCCACTCACAGGAATTGGAGCGAAAACGCATCGCCCAGGAATTGCACGATGAAGCCGGCCAGGCGCTGACCGGAATAAATTTTACCTTGGAAACCGTTGAAAAAGAACTGTCTTCGGAATCGGCTCACATAAGAGATCATATCCGTGACATCAAAAAGCAGATCAACCGCACCTATCACGAAATGCGTCGCATATCCTACCGGCTGCATCCGGCCATACTCAGCGACCTCGGCTTGGAGCCGGCGCTGGACGCCTATTTGACTGACATTTCCAAACACAGTGGTCTAAAGGTCGATTTTAAGATGGTGGGATTCGAGGATCGTGTGGATCCTGAAGTAGAGAGCGTTTTATATCGCATCTCCCAGGAGGCTCTCACCAACACCGTGAAGCACGCGAACGCCGGGCATTTTAAACTCTCCATCATCAAGAGCTATCCCCAGATTATTTTTGTGGCAGAGGATGACGGTATCGGTTTTGATGCCGGCAACTTCAGCAGCCATAAACAGGCGTTGGGTCTGTTGTCCATGAGAGAGCGGGCGGCCATGTTGGGCGGCAAATTCATTTTGCGCACGTCAAAAGGTAAAGGCACGCGAATACGGATTGAAATTCCCTTAAAAGAACGCTCCGATGACTGATCGACCCGTCAAAATTTTTTTGGCAGACGATCACACCATCGTACGGCAGGGTCTGGCCAAACTGCTGGAGGCTGAATCCGATCTCGAGGTAATCGGTGAGGCAAAAGACGGTCGCGAAGCGGTTAAAAAGGTACAGAAATTGAAACCGGATGTCGTGATCATGGATATCGCCATGCCGTTGTTAAACGGTATTGAAGCCACCCGGCAAATCAAAAAAATATTGCCCCAAACCAGAATCATCATCCTTTCCATGCATTCCCATGATCGTTACATCAGCGAGCTGATCAGTTTGGGGGCCTCGGGCTATCTGCTTAAAGACTCCACCGGCGGGGAGATTATCAAAGCCATATCTGCCGCCGTAAAAGGCGACGTTTACCTGAGCCCCACCATATCGCGCCGCGTTATTGACGATTATCTCACGCTGAAGAAAACCTCCTCCCGGGAAGATCTGTATGCCAAACTTTCAAACCGGGAGCGCGAAGTGTTTCAGATGATCGCAGAGGGGCGCTCCACCAAAGAGATTTCCGATATTCTGTGCGTCAGCCCGAGTACGGTGAAAACCCACCGCGCCAATATCATGGAAAAGCTGGAGATCGAAAATATTTCCCAGCTGATCCAATTTGCCATCAGGCTCGGGATCGTCGATGTTCAGTCCCAGGACATCGGTTCCTGAAAATTACATCTCTTAGATTTTCTCCTTTTGCCTTTCTTCGACAACACAGTAAATACCGCCGCCTTCCATCAGGGGACCGCGACACAGATTGTCAGATAGGCAGGTGGCTTTTCTTAAATCCCCCGAAGCCCAACGGTTGATAAGACCCGCTTCTCTAATAAAGGGTCTGCTCATGGAGAAATAATCGGCATAACCCTCATCATAGAGTTTTTCGGCCAACGGCAATGAACGAATGCCTCCCACCAACATGAGCGGTACATTCAGTATTTCCTTGAAACGTCTGGCTGCCTTTCGCCAGTAGGCTTCTTTTTCTTCGGTATTGATATCTTTTCTAGCGTGATCTCCTGTAACGACGGTACCGCCACTCAACTCGATGGCATCGATTCCTGCCTCCTGGATCAGCAATGCGGCTTGGAGAGAATCTTCCACCACGAGTCCCCCATCAATAACGTCCTCGGAGTTTAACTTGAACAAGACCGGATAATCATCACCCACATACGATCTTACTCTTTCAATAATTTCTATTGCAGCCTTTGTCCGGTTTTCAATGAGCCCGCCATATTCATCGGTCCGCTTGTTGAACGCTGGAGAAAGGAATTGATTGATCAAAAAGCCGTGTGCCCCATGTATTTGCACCGCGTCGAAGCCGGCATCCTTTGCCCGCCGGGCAGCCTGCCCATGCGCCTCAATAATTTCCTGGATATCATCCACGGTCATTTCCCGGCCTTCAGACCCAGCATAGCCCTCCACCTTTGAAAGTATCAACGGTGTAAGCCCTGTCACCTTTGGGTTGGATAAGATTCCGGCATGAACCAGCTGTACAGCAATACGGCCGCCATGTTGGTGAATGGCGTCCGTCATATCTTCAAAGATTGGAATACATTTATCGTCCGATAAGCCCAACTGACGGGGAGCAACCATACCATCCTGCCGAACATAGGCAACGCCTGTTATGATCAGGCCCACGCCTCCTTTAGCAAGCTGAACATAAAGATCCTTGAGCTCAGGCGTACAATTCCCATCTGCATCCGCCATCCCTTCCCATGTGGCGGAGCGTACAAATCTGTTTGAAAGTTTCATGCCGTTAATTGTGGTGGCTTCAAATAGCTTAGACATTTCGATTCCTTTTGGGCAACAACCCGTCAAGATGTGACACCCATCCCCCTTAGCAGAATTGAGCTGCCCGCTCCGCCCCCTTTTTGATGGCGTCGCTGATAGCCGCACGGAATGCAAACTTTTCCAATACATGAAGGCATTCCACTGAAATACCGCCGGGTGTGCTGGCTTCGGCCATAAGCTCTGAAGGCGGCACCTTGCGCTGATGCCATACCTCCATTGAGCCGACAATGGTTTGATAGGCGATCCTTGTGCATGTCTCCCGGTCTATACCGGCTCGCACCCCCGCATCGATGAGCGATTGGAAGAACATAAAAACAGTGGCAGGCGTCGTCATGGCAGTAACTGCATTGATGTGGCGTTCTGCCAAAGCCATGGATAGCCCTCCTCAAAGTTCTTCAGTTGTCTGTTATCTTGAACGCATGTTCCATCACCTATTCGCCACGACACATATCGGCATGCTGCGTTTCGGTAGATTCGAGCATCCGGCTCAGCCTTCCATCCAGTTTTGCGGAAGGGTAGAACCCGAGTTCCTTTATGCTCTTTGAAACATCAACGGGCAGCGCCTGCCCTTCTATCTTCTGATTAAGCACGCCCCCCATGATGACCGGAATGTTCAGGTTTCGTTCCTTCAGCTCTTCCTTCAATCGCTTTGAATAGTCCAGTGCCATCCCGTTGTGAGTGCTGATCAATATGGCTTGGGCTCCTGTTTCACAGGCCTTTTCGACAATCTCGTCCGGGTCTTTCTCCGCCCCCAGGTATACGGTTTCCGCTCCCGCTTCCAGACAGAGCTGGTTTAGAATCAAAATGGCGTGTTCGTGAACGTCTGTAGAGGCAATGAGCAGACGCCGATCTTTCAGCATGCGGCGGTTTTCCGGCTGCTGAAACAAATTCCGGTACTGATCGATGCTTTCCTTGGACATTTTGAAAACATCGGTCATAATCTTCGGGTGCTTGCCGCGAATGGCTGCTTCATCCGGTTCACCGGCCCCGAACATCTCCTCGAATACGGCCGGACCCAGCCTTTTCAGCACAAAGAGAAGCTGCACCGGATCCCGGACATCCACCCCCGCTTCCCTGAGGCCGTCAAGAGCGCTGTTGAAAACGGTTTTTCCGCACTCCGTCACCGTGTCGGCGAAGGCGTACGATGCGCTGAAATCCACGTGGGGATAAAGTCGTCTGGCTGTTTTTTCGATTCTTCGCCCCAGGGTCTGTGCCTCGACAATCTCCTGTGCCGACGGTATGCGAATGGCCTCGGTTACGGGCAGGGGGTGGACGGCGTGGCCGGTGGGGCACTCCATCTGGGCCATGATGTCCCACAGCAGGTATTCCCCCACCAGTGCACTGTTGGCGGTGAAGTCGTCGCCAAAGGATATGGTATCGCCGTAAAACATGGACCCCAGGCAGTTGTGTTCGTGGATCCGGTCGAGCGCAAACACCCATCCGGCCCGCTTGACCGGATCGCTGGTCAGCCCGCCGATGCAGTGGGCCAGTTTTGCATTGAGAAGTTCCTCAACGATATAGCGCTCCAGGTAAGCCCACCCGGCCACTGTGGCACAGTCGTAAAAAAGGGCGCCGTAGCCGTCTTCCAGATAGGAATGCATCAGGGCCCCCTGGTCGCGCAATGCCCCCATAATGGCTATTGCGCGAACCGTTTCCGCTGTGGTGGTAACGTGGTCTCGCCACATGGGCACTTCATGGGGAAAAAACTGAGACAGGTTGCCGATTGTGGTCACCCCCGCTTTTAATGCATTCACGGTGTTTTCCGTAGCAGCGGGAAACCCGATCATGAAGTCACCCATGTGCGGCTGTATCGGAGCCGACTGACCGATCTGCATCCAATCTTCCGGTTTCTCCAGCATGGGACCCGTTTCGGCAGGAATTCCCTCCCGGTGGGACTTTGGAAGTCCCATGCGACGGTCCAGGCATATACCCGCCCGATCCACGATGAAGCCGCCGGCATCCGCCTCTTGTTTCAGAATGGCGAGAGCCTCGGCAGTTGATTCCCAGGAGTTCATGCCGATGTGTGCATGAAACATGATGGTGCCGTCCTTGATGCACCGGCGCTTGTACTCGGCTTCAGAGCCGACTCCCATCTCCTCCATGAACAGGGTCCGGCCGATGACGATATCAGAGGCAATGGCCCGGCCTTCGGCGGCAATGGCATCTCCCCCGGGATGCGGGGTTTGAAGAATCGCTTCTACCTTGTTTTGAAATTCAGTAAATTCCATATTCAACGGACCGCTTTTAAGGAGGTTTATTCCGTGCTATTTTCCGATCATCAAACCCGGCAGCCATAGAATAATCTGAGGAAAGATCATGCAGCAGATCAACCCGATCATCTGCAGCGCCACAAAGGGCCATACCGAATGGTAGATATCACCCATAGTGATATCTTCTGAAACAACCGATTTCAGATAGAACAGATTGTATCCGAAAGGCGGTGTCAAGTATGCCATTTCCAGATTGACGATGAAGAGCACACCGAACCACAGCGGATCAAACCCGAGAACCTCAATAATGGGAAGAAACAATGGCGTGCACAACAGCACGATGCCGGAGGGGTCCATCAGACATCCGAGTACGAACAGGATGGCCTGCATTCCGATAATGATGAACCAGCGGTTGACTTCCATCTCAAGCAGGGTTTCCTTTAAAAAATCTGCGCCGCCGATGCTGAAATAAAAGGAGACGAAAAGCATGGAACCGATCATGATCCACATGACCATGCAGGTGCTTTTCAGGGTGCTGAAACAAGCTGTTCGGATGATCTCCCAGGTGATTCGCCGGTGGAGCAGACCACAGAAAATGCTGCCGATGGCTCCGATGGCAGCAGCCTCTGTCGGTGTAG
>DUZK01000194.1 GCA_013349495.1 Deltaproteobacteria bacterium | reverse complement strand
TTCGGGGTTTGCGGAACAAATCGTTGAAAATATCAGATCTGAACCGTGATGCTCGTTTCTTGATGCTCGATGCTCGATATATGCCCGGATCTCACAGGCTAATGTGAATCAAGGAACATATATCGCTTTTCAATCATTCGGTATTGAGTATCGTTCACTAATTATCTGTGTGTATCTGCGAAAACCTGCCCGCCATCATACTGGTTATGGAAAGGCAGGCGGGTCTGCGTCCAATTTTAACTGAACCTATCGGTACCCATGTTCGGAAAAAGGCTGATTGACATACTGGTTGAGGCGGTTTTTCCCGCCAAGTGCCTGGTATGTGCTTCTTCTATTGAGAAGAAAGATGCTTCCGGGTTCAGCCTGTCAAGGCTTGATCCATATGTCACTATCGAATCCATCAATGCATTGAAGTCGGGAGGGGCAGCGGCAAAATCTCTATTCAAACAATGTTTTCATGGTCTCTTGGCAGATATGGTGTGTCCGGCATGCCTATCATTGTTTATACCGGTCCATTCTCCGCTGTGTCCGGACTGCGGCGTTGTTTTCCAAAGCAACGCCGGCGATGATCACCAATGCGAAGCCTGCATCAAAGCGCCGAAACGCTTTCACAAGGCCAGGGCGTTTGGTATTTATGACCAGAGTTTAATGGAATTAATCCATTGCTTTAAATATAGAGGAAAGATTCAACTGGCGCGTGCTTTCGGGGCCATGCTACTGTTAACGTTCCTTTGTTTCTGGAACGAAAACGAAGTGGATCTTGTTGTGCCGGTGCCGCTTCACAAAAAACGATTTCGGAAGCGGGGTTTTAATCAAAGCCATCTCTTAATAAAGACGTGGGAAAGTATGAAGATCGCATCTTATCGGCTGCCGCATATGGAAAGAGACGTTCTGTTGAGACAGCGGTGGACAGAGCCCCAAACCGGACTTGGACGAAAAGAGCGCATCCGGAACATTAAAGATGCTTTTAAGGTTGATGCCCCCGACCAAGTACGCCGCAAACGTATACTGCTGGTGGATGATGTATATACCACCGGTGCAACAGCGGATGAGTGTTCAAAGACGCTGCTGTCATCGGGAGCCGAACGGGTGGATGTTTTGACACTGGCGCGGGCGTTGTAGTAAGAATTTCTTTAACAATTTGCCACAAAGTCACCAAGACACAAAGATATTATTTCATTTTTTCTTCGTGCATTGGTGTCTTGGTGGCAGGATGAAAAAAGTTCTGCCTTAAAAAAACACGAATTCAAGAATTAGGCGCCTAAAGGTTGAGTGATATCGTATGAATATGGAGTTTTTTTCAAAAAAAATCTTGGAATTAAGCATACTATTAAAGAGACTGAAAACACATCGGACAGCCGGGGATAAAATCGTATTCACAAACGGCTGCTTTGACATCATTCACGCCGGTCATGTGCAATATCTTACTGCAGCAAAAGCAGAAGGTGAAGTCCTTGTTGTGGGTCTCAATTCGGATGATTCGGTTAGAATCATCAAAGGGGAAAAGCGGCCGATTGTTCAAGAAGCTCAAAGGGCGGCGGTTCTTGCCGGCTTGGAATGTGTGAATTATGTCACGCTGTTTGAAGATCCGGATCCATTTCGGTTGATCCAGACGATTTTGCCGGACGTTCTCGTAAAGGGTGCGGATTGGGGAGACGGCGAGATCATCGGCGCCGACATTGTAAAGCAGCATGGAGGCAGGGTCGTAAGGGTGCCTTTTGTTTCGGATACTTCAACATCCAAGATTATCGAGACCATTCTTCGCAACTTCAGATAAGGCCCCGGATGCTTTTTGAATAACACTCGCGAGAACTCGTCCATGATTTAATGGCATAGACACCTTTCTCGGGACGCGGATGAACGCAGATTTTTTAGATTAATAAAAAAAACTATTATCTGCGTATATCTGCGTAAATCTGCGTCCTATTTAATTTGAAATGCAGAAACGTTTTCGTATGATTCTGAAAGAGAAAGAAGGGATTAAACATTACCAGTTTCCAAAGCTCTCCGACTGCTCAGATATTTGGCATGGGATTTTCACGAGATACGGTGGAATCAGCGAGAGTCCGTTTAAAAGCCTGAATGTGAGTTTCAATCTCGGTGACAAATCCTCTAATGTCGTTGAAAACAGGTGCAAGATATCACAGATGACCGGCGGCTTTCCGATTACATATGCTCATCAGAATCACGGTACCGAAATCCTGGTTTTCCGAAAGGAAGATGAAACCGGCACACCTATTGCAGAACAGGAAGCAATGACCGGGGATGCATTGGTTACGGATATTCCCGGCAGATTCCTGGCCGTCCAGGTGGCAGACTGTCAATCGGTTCTTTTATTCGACCCGAAACAGCGCGTGATTGCCAACATTCATTCGGGATGGCGGGGAAGTATCAGGAATATTGTCGGCCGGACCATTGATACCATGAAGGCGGCCTTTGATTGCCGGCCTTCAAATGTTATTGCCGGTATCGGTCCGTCGCTGGGTCCGTGCTGTGCTGAATTTATAAACTACAGAAAGGAGATACCGGAACCCTTTTGGAGATATCGAAACTCTGAGAATTTATTCGATTTTTGGTCAATCAGCATGGAACAGTTAACAGACGCAGGGGTGCTGCCGGATAATATTGCCCTGAGTCGAATGTGCACAAAATGCAGGACGGATCAGTTTTTTTCTTATCGAGGAGAAGGTATAACCGGTCGATTTGCATCGATTATCGGTATCATTCCTTGATAGCATAACCTAAACCGATCGATTCCAGGTTTACCCGCCTTTGGCGGCGCCGTAGGCGACCAGGGTTCAGGGTTCACGGTTTACAATGTTGCATTTTTATCCGGGTTGGGTTTTCTAACCTTGAACGCTGAAACTATATCTACCCAGGATATTTAAAATTTTGAATATCGAATATCGAACAAGGAATTTAGAACCGCAGGAGTGATAGGAACACTTCGACATTCCTTATTCAGCATTCTGCGGTTCAAAGACAGTCTTGGATTTCAATATATTGCAAATGTGAGAGAGAAATTCTTAAAATAAACCGGTAAGAAGGAATGCCAAGGCCATCTTTATGACAAAGAAAGAAAAGCGAAAACAAGCAGTTGCATTGCGGTATCGACCGGATAAAGACACATCTCCGCGTGTGGCTGCGAAGGGTTCGGGCCTGGTTGCAGAAAAGATTATCGAACTTGCCCGTAAACACGGCATCCCGGTCAAAGACGATCCGGACCTCTTGGAGGTTTTGTCAAAGCTTGAAATCGAAGAGGAAGTCCCCCCGACGGTATACGTGGCGGTGGCTGAACTTCTGGCTTTTGTCTATTCCTTGAATAGGAAAAAACGGCCGGTCTAGGCAGTTTTTTCCATCAAATTTACAGATATAAGCATGTTCTAGTCTTATTGGATTTAAAATTCAATTTCCCAATATTCCAACATTCCAACCTTCCAATTGAGGGGAAGCCACTGAATCGGCTTCTGCACCGCCTTTCACTCAACTTGAATCCCTAAATCAGATACCATGATCTGATTCTGGCACTCTATTTGCAATTTCACCCATAAAAACCATTAAAGGAGTCGCATCCATATGATTCAGGATATTTCAACAATCGTTCAAAGCGCTTTATCGCAGGAAATGAAGCTTGACAACATCGCAAACCACCTGGCCAATGCGTCCACCACCGGATTCAAGGCCGATATTTTATCATTTGATGAGGCGCTTCAAGCCCATTCGACTGTTGATTTTACCCAGGGAGATTTTCGAGAAACCGGAAACGTTCTCGACCTGGCCCTGTCCGGTGACGGATTCTTCAAGATTCAAACCCAGCAGGGGATGCGATACACTCGAAACGGCACCTTCAGCCTGAACAAGGATAATATCCTGGTTACCGGAAACGGTGATCAGGTGATGGGGGAAAGCGGGCCCATTTCCATTCAGGGATCGAACGTACAGGTTAACGAAAACGGAGAAGTTTTCGTAGACAATAGTCAGGAGGGCAAACTGAGTATCGTAACCTTCTCTTCTAAGGAAAAGCTCATCAAAGAAGGGGAATCGTTGTTCAAATATATCGGCGAAGCTACAGACGAGATAGGTTCGGAAACCGCCTTGATCAAACAGGGAAGCCTTGAGATGCCCAATACGATTCTTGTCATTGAGATGACAAAGATGGTGGAGACCATGAGGACCTACGAATCTTACATGAAAATTTTACAGACATTTGATGACGTCGACGCGAAACTCGTCAATGAGCTGGGAAAAGTCTAAACCGATCAAACAGATCATCAACAAGCGGAGGATTCAATGATTAGAGGAATTTGGACAGCAGCATCCGGAATGGCGGCGCAACAGATGGGAATCGATGTGGTTGCCAATAATTTGGCAAACTCCAACACCAACGGATTTAAGAAAAGCCGGGTGAATTTCCAGGATATGATGTACCAGACGATCATGGTGGGAGGCGCAGACACGCCCTCAGGGGGTCAGATCCCGGTGGGAATTCAGGTGGGTATGGGTGTGAAACCTTCTGCGGTTCAGAAAGTATTCACCCAGGGAGATTATGTGGAGACCGGAAACAATTTGGATATGTCTATTGAAGGGAAAGGTTTTTTCAAGGTGCTCAGCGGTGATGAGGAGCTCTACACGCGAGCCGGCAATTTTTCTCTAGACAGTGAAGGGTATATCACCACGCCTCATGGCGATCGATTGCAGCCCGAAATTACGGTTCCCGCCGAGACCGTGCTCATTAACATTCAGTCCAACGGTAAGCTCACGGCATACGGACTTGGGGATAAGGAACTGGCCACAGCCCAAATTAACATCTATTCCTTTCCAAACCCCGGCGGATTATTCGCAGCAGGGAAAAACCTCATGCGGCAGACGGAAGCCTCAGGAGAGGCAGTTGAAGGAACTCCCGGAAGCGACGGTTTGGGGACCATTACAAACGGTTTTCTTGAGATGTCCAATGTGAGTGTCGTGGATGAAATGGTCTCCATGATTGTGGTTCAACGCGCTTATGAGGCAAGTTCAAAAGCGTTGCAGACCGCAGACAGCATGCTTCAAATGGCAAACAATTTGAAGCGATAATTCGTGATATCATGAATTTACAAATGATAGACAAAATAAAAATGAATCCAACGGGATCGAACCCCAATGGCACTCGAACCGTCCATTACCGAACTATCAAATCTGTCTTGTTTATCCTGTTTTTGGCCCTTTTGATAATTTCCCTTGGGGTGCAACCCGCCATTGCTCAAAAGATGCCGTCTCGTTCAGAGGCTGCAGGTGCCGTCCCGGGTATCGTCATTAAATCGGAGACAGCGGTCAATGGAGACCGGATATATCTGAAAGATATTCTCGATTCATCCTCTGATTCAAAGCTGGCTGAAAAAATCGGAAACCTTGTTGTTGGTCACTCTCCCAGACCGGGTGATGAACAAAAGCTGACCGGCAGTTGGATTGTTTCCACGTTGCGCTCCAAAAAATGGCTGCCGGAGGATGCCGAGATTTCGGCGCCTAAGTATATCCGGATTTCCCGTGCATACCAAAACCTGGATCCACAGCACCTGGAGCGGGTCTTTTGTAATTATATTGCTTCCAAGGTGGGGAAAGCCGATTTTAAGGTCTCACAATTTAAGGTTCGGGGGTCCGATAAATTCCCCACGGGTCGCATGACGTTTAATATTTTGAAACCGATTCCCAAAACGCTTTACGGCAGGGTCAGCCTCCGCATTGCTGTTGCAGTGGGCGGGAAAGAAAGCGGGCGGCTGACATTATCCGGATGGATAGACCGGTTTGAGTCGGTCCTATGCGCAAACCGGTATCTTCCGAGAAATACCGTTTTGACTGAAGACGATTTAAAAATGCAGCAAATGAATATCTCAAAGGCCCCGGCCAATCTTGTCACGGCGTTACAGGATGCCGTGGGCAAACGATTAAAACAAGATCTCAAATCGGGCGAGACCCTCCGCCACAACATGTTGTCGGTTCCGCCCCTCATTCACAAGGGCGACAAGGTAAAAATGGTTGCCCAGAACGGATCCCTGAGAATCGTGACCCTGGGCATTGCAGAAAGTTCCGGCGGCTTGGGCGATCAGATCAGGATTGAAAACAGTACTTCCAAAAAAACAGTGGTGGGTCGCGTGAAAGACCACTCAACCGTGGAAGTCATATTCTAAGGAGGACCAGGTGAGAAAGAGCCTACAGAAACCGTTTGCATTCATCGTTGCTTCGCTGCTGGTCATCGGATTTGCGGGATGCACCGCTAACAAACATAATAGAGTAACTGCAGAACCGCTCAAAGCAGATGTTCACCAGCTGCCGCAGAAACCGGTATATCTTCCGAATGTTGCCGATGAGGGATCGTTGTGGACCGATAACAGCGGTTCCTTATATTTTGTGGATACCCGTGCCCGAAGGGCGGGGGATGTCATCACCATCGATATTGTTGAAAACACCTCTTCTAAAATGGATGCCAACACCAAAGCCGCTCGAACATCCGGCATCGACGGAACCATCGATAGTTCGCTGGGATATATGCGGGCTCTGCAGGAAGCGAACCGACGCTTAGGCTTGAATTTGGACGGCACCGCCTCAAACACCTTGTTTAAAGCGAATTTGAAAAATGAATTCGATGGGAAAGGAACCAGTGACCGGAGCGGTCAAGTGACGGCCTCCATCGGAGCAAGGGTTACAGAAGTTTTACTCAACGGGAACCTCGTGATTTTCGGAAAACGGAACATGAAAGTCAACAATGAAACCCAAATCATCACCGTATCCGGTATCATTCGCCCCACGGATATCGACACCGACAATCGGATCAAATCCACCTATATCGCCGATGCCCTCATCGAGTACACCGGACGGGGTGTCATAGCAGAGAAACAAAAACCGGGATGGGGTTCACGTGTGGTTGACATCATTTGGCCGTTTTAGCGTGTGATTTAGGAGAAATTCAATGAAGCAGATCATCATAGGAAAAAGAAATTCGAAACGCTATCTGTTGCTCTTCGTTGGAATCGCTTCTGTTCTAATGACCGCAACAGCCTTTGAACCGGTACATGCGGCCCGAATCAAAGATCTAACATCCATTAAAGGGATTCGAACCAACCAGCTCACCGGGTATGGCCTTGTGGTGGGTCTTGATGGTACCGGTGACAAGTCGGGCACCGAGTTTACCATCCAATCTCTCGTCAACATGTTGGAGCGGATGGGCATCAACGTGGACAAGAAAGATGTCAGCGTGAAAAACGTAGCCGCTGTAGTGGTTACCGCAAAACTGCTTCCGTTTGCCCGGATCGGCAGTAAAATGGATGTGGTGGTATCTTCCATCGGAGATGCAAAGAGCCTGGTTGGGGGTACCCTGCTGTTTACCCCGCTTCGGGGTGCGGACGGGAAAGTCTATGCACTGGCTCAGGGCCCTGTATCTGTCGGCGGTGTCGGCGCCTCCGGCGCTTCCGGCAGTTCGGTAACCAAAAACCATCTGTTGGCTGCAAGAATCGCCGGGGGAGCGACCATTGAACGGGAAGTAACATTTTCCTTAAACGGCAAAAAGGATTTAACCTTAACACTTCTGAATCCGGATTTCACCACCGCATTAAGAATGTCTGAAACCATCAACGCCGCCATGGGGGAAGCGGTATCAAAAGCCCTTGATTCCGGCACCCTGGAACTGAATATACCGGAGACATACAGACAAGATATTTCCCGCTTTCTTGCAAACGTGGAAGCCCTGGAAGTGGCTCCGGACACCGTGGCAAGGATCGTTGTGAACGAGAAGACCGGAACCGTGGTGATCGGTCAGAACGTGAGGATCTCCACTGTCGCCGTATCCCACGGAAATCTGAGCATTACCATCAAGGAAACCCAAAACGTATCCCAGCCGAGACCGTTTACCGAAACCGGTCAAACGGTTGTGACACCGGAAAGTGATATCGAAATCAAAGAGTCTGATAATAAGCTCATGGTTGTCGAAGGCTGTGCTACGATCGGGGAATTGGTCAGGGCGCTGAACGCCATCGGTGTGACGCCCAGGGATCTCATCAGTATCTTTCAAAGCATTAAAGCGGCCGGTGCGCTCCAAGCCGAATTGGAAATTATCTAGGGTTTGATATTGAAAGCGACTAGGAAAGATATTTGTTTTCTTGAGGACGCAGAT
>DUZK01000193.1 GCA_013349495.1 Deltaproteobacteria bacterium | reverse complement strand
GTAACACCGAACAGAGCACCGACTGAACCAAAGCATCGCGTTATATAACAAGCAGTTACGGCTTATAGCAGCACCTTCATGCTGTTCGATGTAACGCCCCCTAATGCACTCAGACAGTCATACCGCTGCGAATCGGCTCACCTTCACCGCCTATTCCACAAATCAACTTGGCTTTTGTAGATAACCAGGTAATTTTATATGATACTAGGGTGTTACGAATCGCCCCGATCGGCTATATTGTGTTTGGAAATATATATTTGCCTAAATATGGTATGTTTAATTTAATTATATATAATTTTGCACAATTTAATATAATTTTGCTTGACTCGCCACCCGGTTTAAGAGATGTTAGAATACTCGTAAATTTTTATAATTGGAAAGACAAGAGATGGGCGGTATGCTTTGAATGACTAGTATCTGTAACGGGAAGAGCATTCTTATGCGAAAGAATTCTGTAAGAGAAATTAGGGAAGCGCTGATGATGAGCAAGGCCGAACTTTCCAGAAAGGCGAATGTATCTCCGATTACATTATCCAGAATCGAAAGCGGGATGCCATGCCGAATGGAAACCAAACGGAAAATTCTTCTGGCTCTCGGCTATAAGCTCTCAGACAAGAGCAAGATCTTTAAAGATTGAGGAGATAGAGATCAATGGCGCTGTTTGGGAAAAAGACCCATCTGGTCGGATTGGATATCGGTTCCCGAACCATAAAGGTTGCGGAAGTTGCGGATACCAAATCCGGCTACAGTTTGAAAAACTTCGGATCCATAAACATTACCCCCGGGCTTATAGAAGAGGGAGAATTGCAGGATCCCGGAGCTGTGGCCGGCTTTATTCGTGAACTATACAAATCCAGAGGGATAAAGGAGCAGAATGTGGCCATATCCATCGGCGGCTATTCTGTGATTGTTAAAAAGATCAGCATCCAGGCCATGTCCGAAGAAGAATTGAACCAAGCCATTTCCCATGAGGCAGAGCAGTATATTCCGTTTGACATTAGTGAAGTCAACTTGGATTTTCAAATACTGGGAGAAGCAGAAAGCAGCGCCGAGCAGATGAACGTTTTGTTGGTGGCCGCCAAAAAGGAGATGATAGCCGAATATATTGAACTGGTCCAAACGGCCGGTCTGAATCCCTGCATCATCGATGTGGATGCCTTTGCCTTGCAGAATATATTCGAGATCAACTATGACTTGCCGGATGAAGCCGTTGCGCTGATCGATATCGGTGCCGGAAAAACTTCATTGAATATCGTTAAGGGAGATTCATCCCTGTTTATGCGAGACGTATCTTTAGGCTGTAACCAAATCAATGAACAAATCGTGTCTTCGCTGGATTGTACGGATGAAGAAGCCGAAGCCATCAAGATTGATAAGAAACAGAAAAAAATGTCACCCGGTGAATATTCAGAGATTATTTCTTCTGTAACAACAGATTGGTGCGAAGAGCTCAGAAAGGCGCTGGATTATTATTATTCAACAGATCCGGAAGACTCCATTCAACGGATCATCCTCAGCGGCGGCGGAGCACATATCAGTGGATTAAGGGAGCTGCTGGCTTCGGAGCTTTCAATCGAGGTTGAGAACATTAATCCCTTCGGCACCATCGATATAGAAAGCAAAAAGTTTGAACCATCCTATTTGCAGCATATGGCGCCCCAGGCAGCGATATCTCTGGGATTGGCACTGAGAAGGGTTGACGATAAATGATACGGATCAATCTGCTACCATTCCGTGCGGCCCGGCGAAAGGAAAACATCCGCCGCCAAATTTCCATTTCCCTTTTGTCTTTTATTTTTGCTTTCATCGCTCTCTTTTACTACCAGATGCAATTGGATCTCCAGCTCGGAGAACTAAAAGCCCAGGCAGAAGATGTGAAAGAAAAATTGAAGGTATTTCGGAAGAAATCTCGAGAGGTTGATAATATCAAACAAGCTCTGGACACTTTGCAGAAAAAGATCAACGTTATCAAAACGCTGGAAATGAATCGAAGAGAACCGGTTCGCCTGATGGAATCCATGACCAGGATGGTCATCGCCAAGCGGATGTGGTTTACCGATTTTGCGGACAATAACGATGCGGTGGTGATAAAGGGAAATGCGCTGGATAACAAAACGGTGGCCGATTTCATGACTCAGCTGGAAATGTCGGGTTTTTTCAGCTCGGTTAATCTAACGACCCTTAAACAGGTTACGATTGAGAAGATGAATGTTAAAGGCTTTGAAATCTCCTGTGAGAAAATTCCCCTGAAGGTGCTTGAAGAAAAAAAGGGAAAGAATTAATGAAAATTCAACTTCCAGATATATCTTCCAAGGTGATTCAACCCGTATATGACAATGTGGGGAAGTTGGGCAAGGGGCAGCGTATCGGTATATGTGCCGGGGCATTCTTCCTTCTCATCGGCGCTTTTGCCTATTTTTCCTTTCTTCCAAAATTTACTGAAATTGATCAATTAAAAAAAGACATCGAAGATCTTGAGCGAAAACTCATGCTGTCAAAAACAAAGGCGCTCCAACTCAGCAAGTACCGGAAGATGATGGCGGAGGCGGAAACGGAATTTAAAATTGCGAAGAAGGCGCTGCCAGAAAAAAAAGAGATCCCGTCTTTACTGACCGGTATTACGGATTCGGGAAAAGATGCCGGATTGGAATTTCTTCTGTTTAAACCGAATCCTGAGGCAGAAAAAGGGTTTTATGCGGAAATACCGGTTTCGATAAAGGTTACGGGAAATTATCATAACATCGCCGTGTTCTTTGACAAGGTTGCCAGGTTGTTTCGAATCGTAAACATTACGGATATCCGGCTGAATTCAATAAAGGACACGAACAATCTGAATGGATCTTGTACGGCGGTTACCTATCGGTTTGTCGAAAAGGAAAAAAAGAAGGCTTCATAATCTTTTCAAGGATAATGAGATTGAGATGACAGGCGGCACCCACATAAAATGGCTTGCATTAATGTCCGGTGTGATTCTGGCCGTGCTGAGCTGCAACCTACAAACGGAGCCTGCCCCTAAGCCGGAAGTCGTAAGAAAGAAAATTGTTGTTGCGCAGAAGCTCGAGCCGCCAAAAGAAGCCATAACACCTGCTCCACAAAAGACGGAAAGTGCCGCTCTACAAAAACTGCCTGCAACAGAGCCGAAACCCTCAACGCTTGTGGAGAATAAAGCCGGAGTTCAAATTGCTCCGAAAATTCCGACCCCTGTAGAGCAGAAAGCAGAACCGGCGGTCTCTGAGAAGACCACCGACAGCGTTCAGCCCAAGGCCGGGGAGAAGCCCGAGGCGGTGATTTCTGAAACAGCAAGAAAGAAATTATCCGCACAGGATATTCCCCTGTACGATCCGGCGGGAAGAATCGACCCGTTTGCGCCATTGATAAGAAGCCAGAGTGAAAGCCAGCCGGAAAAGAAAAAAATTGAGAAACGGACTCCGCGTACGCCGTTGGAGAAAATGGATTTCAGTCAGATGAAACTGGTGGCCATTGTTCAGTCACCCAAAGGAAATAGGGCTTTGGTTGAGGAGGCCAGCGGAAAAGGATATATCATATCCAAAGGCACGTATATGGGACTCAATTCAGGCAAGGTGACAGAGATACTAAAAGATCGCATTGTGATTGAGGAAGCTGTTGAAAATGTTCTAGGAGAGGTGGTGTCACGGAAACGAGAACTAAAACTACAGAAGCCACCCGGAGATTTCTAACATGAATAAGAAAAATTCGACACTGCTAAAGCTTTCCGTCGCTGTTTTATTGTTATGTGTCTATCTCATCGGCTGTGTTTCCCATACGGTTTCGAAAAAGAAAGAAGAAAAACCGTTTCCGATTAAACGAATTACCGCCGTTACCGTTGAGGAAGATGCAGATACGGTTTATGTATGGGTAAAAGGGAACGGAATACTTACCTACACTTCGGTCAAACAGCCGTCTCCATTGGGAGTCATTCTCTACCTTCCGGAAACTGTTTTCGAAGCCGCCGTGACGGCAATGGAGCCTGACAACGATTTTATCGGTTCCATTAAGGCATCGAAAATCGAAGCCGAAGCACCCACCTCGCGAATTGAAATCGTCCTAAAACAGGACCTTCCCTATGCGGTGGATCGTGACGGTTCAAACCTCAAGATATCCTTTAAAAAACCGGTCTTGGCGAAGGCTCCGGAAATTGTAGAAGACAAACCGGTTGAAAAGAAAAAACCCGACCTGGAAGACAAAGATAAACCAAAAGAAAAGGAGAAGCCCGAACCGGTTGCGATTTCCCGGAAAACGGAAACACAGCAACCGGAAAAACCGGCAGCCTCATTTGACTCACTCTCCTTTGAAAAGCTTAAAGACGGTGTGACAATAAGCGTCAAGGCCGATGGTGCGATAACAAAATATAATGCATTCACCATCGAAAGCCCCGCTAGAATCGTCCTGGACCTATACGATCTGAAAAGCCCTCTAGGCAAGGAGAAACATGTTGCGATTGACACGCAATGGGTTAAGCGGATTCGATATTACGGTTACCCGGACCGATTTCGCCTGGTCGTTGACACCACAAAAGAGTATCTTTCAAGTTACAGGACCACACCGTTTCAAACCGGAATACAAATACAGGTGGGTGGTGTGAGAGCAGAAGCAGAGAAGAAGAAGGCTGAAACAGTAGAGAAACCACCGGTGGCAGAAAAAGATGCAGCGGCACCGAAAATGGTATCTGCAGCCGAAACCGCTCAAGCGGCCTGGGTGAATCGCATCGATTTTACGAGCGAGGCCGAAGGCAAGTCCGCTATACTCATTCAGACCACGCGGCCTGTTGAATATCATATTCAGAAAGTTGCAGACAAACAGCTTCAACTGAAACTTTTCAACACCCGAATTCCGGATTATCGGCAACGCCCGTTGATTACCACCCGTTTCGAAAGTGCGGTGGATCGCATCACACCGTTTCACTCACCTGCATCAAAAGAGACAGCGCTGGTTTCCATTGAATTGCGGGAAGAAGTCCCGTTCCTGCCCACCCAGACGGATACGCTCATTAAAATAAATTTCGACGCTTCATCCGTACCGCCTCGACCTTTTGAAGAAGCCAAATTACCGGCATGGAAAAAGGCGTTGGCCCAGGCGGCTAAAGACCTACAAGTTCAAGAACCGGAGCCGGAACCGAAATCCGAAATAAAGGTTGCGGAACCGAAACCTGAAAAAAAGGATACAGAATCGGCCCCATCGGCCCCGACTTCCGTTACAGACCAAGACACCACCGAAGTGAAGCTTTCCAAGTTTACAGGCGAGAAAATCGCTCTCGATTTTTATGAAACCGACATTAAAAATGTATTCCGCATCTTGCGGGAAGTCAGCGGCAAAAATTTTGCCATTGATAAAGACGTATCCGGAAAGGTGACCCTTAGCCTTCACAAGCCGGTGCCATGGGACCAAGTGCTCGATCTGGTGTTAAGAATGAATCAGCTGGGAACAGTGGAGGAAGACGATATTATCCGTGTGGCCACCATTGCCACGCTTACCAATGAAAGTGGGCTGAGAAAGTCCGAAGCGGCGGCAGAACAAGTAGCCAAAAAGCAAGAAAAGGCTTTGGAATCCTTAGTTACCGAATATTTTTCAATCAGCTATGCCAATGCTTCAACAGATATTTTGCCTCATGTCGGTTTGACGCCGAATCGGGGCAGTGTCACGGTGGATGAGCGGAACAATCAAATCATCATCACCGATACGGCAGAAATGATCCGGCGGGCACGAGAAACCATAAGAAAGATAGACCAGGTCACCCCGCAGGTGCTCATTGAAGCGAGGGTCGTGGAAGCCACAGCCTCCTTTTCAAGGGAAATCGGAACCCAATGGAATGTCACAGGGGGACCCATATTTACCCGGGAGGTGGGAAACGGACTTATTCCTGAAGGTGCGTTGGATTACAACATCTCTGCAACCAATCCACCGGCACAGAGCTTGGGCGTCATCGGAATCAATTTCTCAAAGCTCACCGGCACCCCATTTGAGATTGTGAACGCCCAGCTGCTTGCGGCAGAGTCCCAGGGTGATGTGAATATTATCTCCTCCCCCAGCATCTTAACCCTCGACAATAAGACAGCCAAGATCAAGCAAGGCACACAGATTCCCATACCCAAACTGGATGATTCCGGAAACACCGTGTTTGAGTACCGTGATGTTGATCTCGAACTGGAAGTGACTCCCCATGTTACGCCGGACGACCGGATTGCAATGGAAATAAAGATCACCAAAAATGAACTGGGGACCATTATCAACAATGCACAATCGTTTACCACCAAGGAAGCGAAGACGGAGCTCCTCGTAAACAACGGTGATACGGTTGTCATCGGCGGCATCCGAAAGTCCAGAAGAGAAACGGGAGAATCGGGAATCCCGGGATTGATGAAGGTTCCCTTTATAAGCTGGCTATTTAAAAGTCAGAGCAAGTCAGAAGATTTAGAAGAACTGCTTATCTTTATTACGCCCAAGATCATCATATTGAAACAACGGGACTAAAGAAGTGGGCCTTCAAAAACAAATAATAGCAGGGGTTGTTCTGCTGATCACAGGATTTTTACTTCCGGAAGGAGTCAGTGGAAATATCACATGTGATTCGTTTATGTATAGAAACAACGATGTGGACAACCCCACAAACCAATTTTCGCCCCATGATCGAATCGTCATTCTTGTGAAATTTATGAATCTTCAAAAAGGGAGTTACACGTTCCAAGCCGATTGGTATAATCCTTCCGGAGAATTTCAAGATACCAGCAGTTCTTATTTTACGATTCAAAAAACGAGCAATGTTGTGTCAGAGTCGCAGCTGGAATTGATGAGAGCCGGTGCTTTTCGTCGATTATTTTCTACATCCGAGACGACCGGATTTCATATCAAATTTTATGGGTTGTGGAAGGTTAATGTTTTTTTAAACGGTAATAAGATCATCATCAAGGAATTCGAGATTCGTTAATGACATCTTTGCAAATGCTTGATCGACCGATATTTTCAATGGGGTCATTTGCCCAAGGAGAAAGGACAATGAGATCTTTTCATAGAAACCAGAGACGCTATCATCTTTTTTCTCTCCTAAGTTTTGTATTCCTACTGATCTCTTTGTTGAGTTGTGGCGGGTCATCGGACACCCGATCTCAAGCTAAAAGCTCCACCAGCGGGGACTATGAAATCAATGTTCAGATAACAGCACCTGTTAATGGCGCTGTAATAGCATTTACAGGAGATCCGCCCGAATCGGATGTCACATTTACAGCCACTACTTCTGGAGGAACGGGAACAGTAACACTGACATGGCAAACTATAGGCCCGACCACTCAAAACACCGCAACCGGTGATAGCCCAACCATCACTTTTCTTGAAAGCGGGATTCATACAGTTAGAGTGACAGCGACTGACAGCCGGGGAATCACAGGAACAGACTCCATAGCGGTTTCTATTGGACAAGGCAGTGCTCTCGCTGTTCAGATCACCACACCGGTGAACGGCGCTACGGTGACCGGATCATCATTTACGTTTACGGCATTTACAACTGGCGGATCAGGAACGCCGACATTGACATGGCAATTCTCAGGACCGACCACTCAAAACACCGCAACTGGTACGAGTGTGACCTTTACATTTCTTGAAGACGGTACTCATACAGTTACTGTAACTGCAATTGATAATCGAAACTCAACGGCAACGGATTCAATAACGATTACGGTCAATCGAGGAGAAGTACTTACGGCCCAGATCACCTCGCCTGTGGACGGCGCTACGGTGACATTTGTCGACGGATCATCAGATGTGACATTTACAGCAGCTACATCTGGAGGAATAGGAACAGTAACACTGACATGGCAAACCCAGGGACCGACAACGGCAAATTCAGCTACAGGCGAAACAACGACCATTACCTTTCTTGAAGCCGGTGACCACACTATTACACTAACGGCTACCGACAGTGTTGGTGCACAAGCTTCAGATGCCATACGAATTTTTGTGACCACCGGAACCGATGTGGCCACCACGACCACGACAACCACAACAACCACCACGACAACCACAACAACGACAACGACTTAATCGAATATGGACCGATCAAAAATGACTTCAATGAAGAAGAAATACCGCCGGTTGGCGGTATTCCTACTATTGTTTGTGAGTGTTTTTGCCTGTGTGG
>DUZK01000192.1 GCA_013349495.1 Deltaproteobacteria bacterium | reverse complement strand
GGATGATCCGGATCTCATTTTTGATTCAGCTGGGAAAAGGTATTGGATCAGAGACCTATACTGTATAAATCCTAAATGTTCCTGCAAGGATGCCATCCTCTCATTTACCGAAATTGGAAATAAGAAAAAATATAAGGAATTGGGAAGCATGGCTTTTGATCTTAAAGCCTTCCGGATTAATGACATACAAGCTGTCGGAACTTCATCTGATGAATTGATGAGACTGTGGAAGGTATTTCAGAAAGAATCAAGAGTGAAAAAGAATTTAAGGTCACGCCAAAAAGAGATGAAGGGTGTTGGAAAAAAAATTGCGGCATTGAGTTTCAAAAACAAGCCGGCGACCCTTAGCGCCTCTTCAAAAGTTGGGCGAAATGATCCTTGCCCCTGTGGTTCCGGTAAAAAGTACAAAAAGTGTTGTCTCAGCAAATGATTCTTTCCATGAGATTCAATTAGTCGAGGGCATGGGACTGAATTCCGAAAAAGCCGTGTTTTTTCGGAGGCATCTCCCCTGTCATTTAACAACAGAATTTTAAAAATCAATCTTACCCGCGGGCTGTCGCCATTTCTATGGGGTCCCAGAAAAACGGGTTTCTCGCCTCAGAGGGACGCGTCCATTTCCGAATCTGACCCGGGCTTCTGTTGTTCTGATTGATGATGGGCTGGCCTCCGGTTTTACCATGAAAGTAGCCGTTGAGGCCTTAAAGAATTTGAATACCCAAACGATTATCGTGGCCGTTCCCACGGCACACGAGGAATCGATGAATCTCATCCGAAGCGATGTTCAGGCCGTATTCTGCCCGAATGTCCGCAGCGGATTGCGATACGCCGTGGCTGAGGCCTATGAAAACTGGTATGATGTGGACGAATCGGAAGTGAAGCGTATTTTAAACAACCTTTCCGCTTCTTAGGCCAGCCCCATGTCCTTTGCTTCTTCGGCGACACACTCGTGAATGATCTTGATTCCCCAATCGATATCGCTCTTTTCGATGATCAGGGGCGGCGCCAATTCAAGGGCCTGCCCCATCAATTTGATGATCAATCCTTTTCTCAGGGCCCGCTGTACAATGCTGCCCAGCCGGTCCATGGGGAACACGGCTCGCGTCTTTTTATCTGTGGTGAAATCGATGCCAAGCCAGCATCCGGTGCCCCGGACTTCGGCCACGATCGGGTGTTCTTCCAAAGACTTCAATTGATCCAGAAAATACGCTCCGATTTCGGCTGCGCGTTCAATCAGGTTTTCCTGGTCGAGAATTTCGATGTTTTTCAACCCGGCTGCACAGGACACGGGATGATTCGCGTAGGTGTGGATGTGCTCGAATGTGCCGATGGGATCGATGACCTCATCGATGCAACCGACGGCACCCAAGGGGACATAGCCGCTGGAGATGCCCTTGGCCATGGTCATGATATCGGGTTGAATCCCGAAATGTTCG
Source organism: Deltaproteobacteria bacterium (assembly GCA_013349495.1). Classification (GTDB taxonomy): domain Bacteria; phylum Desulfobacterota; class Desulfobacteria; order Desulfobacterales; family SURF-15; genus DUZK01. The sequence continues at coordinate 6,763 of DUZK01000192.1, read as the reverse complement.
ATGCCGAACCAGCGGCCGGTCCTTCCGAAACCGCAGATGACTTCATCAATAATAAGTAATATTCCGTAATCATTACATATTTCCCGAATGACCTCCCAGTATCCTTCCGGCGGCGCCAGGGCGCCGAAACCCTGCTGAATCGGCTCGCCGATAAAGGCGGAAATGTGTTCCGGACCTTCAAATTCGATAATCCGCCGGACATCACCGGCACAGAGGAGATCGCAGTCCGGATAGGTCAGATGAAGCGGACACCGGTAACAATAGGGGGATTCGACAAAGACCGATCCGGGTGTCAGCGGCTCCATGGAGTGTCTCATGGTTAACACCGTTCCCATAGCGCGCAGGGCCAAGGCCGTAACACCGTGATAGGCGCCCCGCCGGGAGATGACCTTAAATCGCTGTTTATCCCCTTTCCAGGAATGGTATTGTTTGGCCAGCTTCATGGCCGACTCAACCGCCTCCGACCCGTCACAAACGAACAAGAAATTGTTGATATTGCCCGGTGTAAACCGGGACAACGACTCGGCCAGATCGATGGCCCGTTGGTTGGTAAAGTTTACGGGCGTGAAATAGCAGAGTTCTGCTGCCTGTTTCCCGGCGGCCTCGGCCAGATCTTTTCGCCCATAGCCCACATGGACCGGTCGGGTGACGCCGGATGTCAGGTCAAGATACGAGTTGCCGTCTCGGTCGAAAACACGGGTTCCCTCTCCTCTGACAATGATCGGAATGCCCTTCTCAATAAAATCTTTCGGGGTTCTGCACATAATCACAGAAGATTTTCCGCTACTTCCCTTCAGCTTTGCCATGGTTTTTCTCCTTCCCTTGTGTGGGTTCGCTTGAGATTCGCATTTCTGATTAACATAGAATAATTATGTATTCAAATCCTTAGATGTTGCATTGCTTCGAATATGAAGATCCCTCTGTGGGAACGGAATTTCGATTCCGGCCTGCTTAAGGGCATCGAAAACGGCGAAATAGAGCTGGCTTCGGAGCCTCTTGCGGGCGGTTTTCCGCACATCGATCCATACCTGCAGCAGGAAATTGATGGAATTGTCCCCGAATTCAACGAACCGAACCGCAGGCTCTCGATACGTTTCCACCAACGGTTCCTTTTGGGCGATTTCCAGCAGGATTCTTTCCACTTCTTTCGGGTCGGCGTCATATGAAACCCCCACCGGTATTTCCACCCGGATCATGGGGGAAGACGAAGAATAATTGACGATAGTGTTGGAGATCAGCTGGGAGTTGGGGATCAGATACTCGATGTTGTCTCGGGTACGCACCCGTGTGGCACTGAGATGGATATCCGTGACGGTTCCAAGCGTGCCGCCCGTTTCGATCCAATCTCCTTTCCTGATTTTCCCTCCAAATATGATTGAAAACCCACTGATGACATTGGCGGCGATGTTCTGAAGCCCCAGCCCGATACCGATACCGATGGCGCCGGCAAAAACCAGCAGAAACCGGAGATCGATTCCGACGATTTTCAAGGCAATCAAAAATCCCAAGATCAGGGACGCGTACTTTAAAAACGTATTCAGCGCATAGCCCAACCCCTCATCGATTCCCAGCGACGGATAGATTTTATAGTCCAAGTAGGCTTGGAGCAAACGGGATGCATAGAGAAAAGTCAGCAGAATCAAAATGGCTCTTACGATGATCCACAGGGTCACCTGGTTGGGTCCCAATTTGAAAACCGGAAACGACATCAACTGCTGGAGGGGGCCCAGCAGGCCCAGCACGTTTAGAACGATGATGGCCGTTGCAATGGTCGATGCGTAAAGAAGCACGGACCGGATCGACTTGATGAGAAACTTGGCGGCTTCGTCCGATGGACCCGCCCTTTGAGACCATCGCTGCAGCCAGGCTTGGAGACTGTGATAAATGAGCATGATCGCAACAAAGGCTGCGGCCGAGGCCCAGATTTTTGTAAGGATAACCTCGCCCAACCGGCGGTATCCCACGCACCAGAGCAGGGCTGTGGCAAAGGAGAAAAGAACCAATGGAAAGAAGTACTTATCGATGAACTGCAGGAACCATTGATAGTTCTTGTACGGAAGCTGCGGCAGGAGAGAGAGGAGCGCTTTCTTTTTTAGAAACAAAAGCAGCAAGACCGTTACAATGGATATGGAAACCGCAAACCGAAGCAGGGCCACGGCGTCTTCACGGATTTGAAACGCCTCGATGCTCCAAAATCCGGCAATTCCGATAAGCACGTAGAGCAGTGCCAAACGCGCCAGCCGATATATGGATTCCCCGTACTCCGCTGCTGCAGGAAACAGTCCCTGAGTCAACGTTTCATTCAATACCCCCACGATCAGTCTTCCGACGGCCCATAGAATCAGCAGGTTGCCCAACAACTGAAACCAGGGGGCCCGGTACGTGATCAGAGCCTTGATCAGGGAGAAGAAACCGAGCAATACCAAGGGAATCAACGCTTCCACCACGACCTTGATGGCCGACATGATATAGGGGTAGATCTTTTCAGGCAGCTTTACCATAAACGGCTTGACCCGGTTTTCCACCGTTTCCAGCACTTTCTTGTGACCGATCAGGCTGTAGAAGATGGCGAGGATGAAAGTGAGCATAATGAGGGAGCCTGCAAACCCGAGAACGCGCCCCTGCTCCATGATGTGCTGCGTGATGACAGGGATTTTGAGCGGAAGAGAGATGAACGAATCATAGATATAGATGAGGGTATCCCCGTTCCACCCGAGGGGCTCCCGCTCAAAAAGCGACTCCGCCTGCTTTTGGAGTTTATCCCTGACCCGGCCGGCCTCCCGGATCATGGCGTCGCCCATATCGGAGGAAATGGAGATCTCAGGTTTTGCTTCTTTGTTTTCAGGCAAAGGAAGCTGGGCGAAAACAGGCGGAACCCAGATAAAGCAGATCAGAAAAGAGACCACGATTGTGAGCGAGCGCAAGGTAGTATTCATGGCTTAATTCCCATATCGTGCACGTTTTCCATCTTCTAGGTGTACCATCGATTAACCTTTTTAAAAAGAAAGGGTGTTTTTGTATTTATCTCTCGCCAAAGGCTGACCATTTGTTGCTTGCCTATTATATTGTAAATTTAGAATGCAAATTTGCATCATGGTGGGCAAAATGGTCAAGTTAATTTTGTAGATTTCATCCATGAAAACACCTCCTTTATGAATCCAATTAGAGTCGCTGAAAGGGCTCTAATATATCTCCTTCAGTCTTTATGTCTTTTAAGCAGTTGCAGTATATGTTTTAATCGTTTCCAGAAGTTTTGCTTTTTTTATGGGTTTGGTTAGGTGGTCCGTGCAGCCCGCGGCGAGGCTTTTTTGCGCATCTTCATGTGTGGCAAAGGCTGTGAGGGCTAATATGGGTGTAACTTTTGCGTTTTGTCTGATTTCCCACATTCGGATTTCTTTGGTTGCGGTGTAACCGTCCATCACCGGCATCTGGATATCCATCAGCACGAGATCGTATTTTTTCAACGGGAACATTTTAACCGCCTCGAGGCCGTTTTCTGCAATATCAATCTGGTAAGGGGTCATCTTAAGGTAAGATTTGACCAATAGCTGGTTATCTATGGTGTCCTCCACCAAAAGGATCTGAACCGGTTTTAAGTCCACCTGTTCTTTTTTACCATCGGTGATTGCATCATCGGGGCTTTTTGGAGTTTCTGTTTGAGTCAGAAATATGACGGTAAAATAAAACGTACTCCCCTTGCCCATCTGGCTATCCACCCAGATGCTACCCCCCATTATTTCCACCAGCCGTTTGGAGATGGACAAGCCCAGGCCGGTTCCGCCATGCTCACGTGTGGTTGAGCTATCCACCTGGGTAAAATTGTCGAAAATAAGATCCAATTTGTTTGGAGGAATCCCCGGTCCGGTGTCTGTAACCGAAAAAAGCAATTCAATTTTACCGTTATCCTGTTTCACCGGTTGACGGTGTTGTGTCTTTATTTCCATCGTGACACAGCCGAGTTTTGAAAACTTAATGGCGTTACCCACCAAGTTGATCAGAATCTGTCTTAACCGAACCGAGTCGCCGGTCAGCGTCACGGGTACTTCAGGAGAAATATGATAGGTTATTTCCAATCCCTTTTCCTGAGCCTGAATGGTCAAAACATCTCTGACATTATCAATGATGTGCTTGAGATTAAATGCCTTAAACTCCAGGGAGAGTTGACCGGATTCCACTCTGGTAATGTCCAGAACATCGTCTATGATATTCAGCAGGTTTTCACCGGCTGATCCGAACACCGTGACATATTTGCGTTGTTCCGAGGTGAGTGGGGTCTCTTTTAAAAGGTCGGCCATACCGATAATCGCATTCATGGGGGTTCGTATCTCATGACTCATGGTTGCCAGAAACTGGCTTTTGGCCAGGTTGGCAGCCTCGGCCGCTTCTTTGGCCTCTCTCAATTCTTCAAGCATCTGTTTGCTTTCCGTAATATCCCGAATGATACCGTGATATCCGATGGCCTTGGCTGTCCCATCGCGCCACATACTGACATTGAATAGACAATCAATCTTGGTTCCATCTTTTCGCTTTAATGTGACTTCGAAATCTCTGACATATCCCGTTTCTTCAATGCTTTCGATAAAACTTCGCATGTCGCGCGTATCATCGTACAATTCTCGCGCATTCAGGGCTTTCATCTCTTCCCTGGAGTATCCGAAAAGATTCAATGTAGACTGGTTGGCATCTATGAATTCGCCGTCCAGGGTGGTTAAATAGATAGCATCGATAGAATCCTCAAATAGGGTGCGGTATCGTTCCTCACTTTCCCTCAGCGCTTCCGCCATTCTTTCATTTGCCGTGACATCTCGCAAAATTACGACAATCCCGGTCGGTTTTCTGTCGGGTCCCATGAAAGTAGAGGCGCTTACCTGGATGTTGAGGAGGATGCCGTCTTTTGTTTTTCGTTTCGTGGGCATGGCAGGAATGGTTTCACCGCGCTTCAAACGCTCAATGGCATCTTCCGTCTCAGGAAGGCTCTCTTCAGGCACGAAGTCTATTTTTCCGCCCAATAACGCTTCAAGGCCCCATCCGAACACCGAGGTGAATGCAGAGTTCAAATAGGTGACTCGCCCCTCCATGTCATACACGACAATCGGATCGGGTGCTGCCTCCATGACAGACCGATACCGTTCTTCACTCTCCTTAAGGGCCGCTTCCGCCTGTTTCCGTTTCGTGATATCCCGGTAAATGGCATACGCTGCCACCACCCGGTTGTCTATGGTTATGGGAGATGCCAGCACGGAAACATATATGTTGGTTCCATCCTTACGCTTCCGCACGGTTTCTCGAACGATCTTCTCGCCCCTTGCGGCGGTGTTCGTAATGGATCGTCCTTCATCCCGATGTTCTTCAGGAACGACCAAATCGTCTATTGCGTTTCCGACGGATTCGTCGATCGAATAACCGAACAGGTGGGTGAATTCCGAATTTACCCGGATGATCTTCCCCCGGGTATCCATCAACACGATGGCTTCCTGGGCACTCTCGTAGAGTTGTTCTATGTATGATTTTTCACTTTCCATGGCCTCCTGAGCCTGGAGCCGTTCATCTATTTCAGCCTCAAGCTCTCGGTTGAGCTGCTCGGCTCGTTTTTTCTCCGCGGTCAAGGAAGAGATAAGTCCAAGATTTTTATACTGATGACTTAAAGATGATTGAGCAACGGTGCTGATGCGGTATGCAGTGACCACCATGATAATGGTGAAGATGATCGCCATGATTCCGACGAGGGTATGGACGTTATCACCCATGGAAAAAAATTTAAGCGTTATGGGGGTTATGGCCGGAAGGGTAAAAAAGTAAATAACACTGGATTTCCTTGAATAGGACCCGACAGCACCCGCCACAAGTCCGGCAATAACGATGATCAGGACCATCTGATGGGCAATGGACTCCTCTGAAAACAGAAATATCCCGGCGATTCCCCAGAGAACACCGTTAAGTAGCTGCCCCATGGTAAATAAAAGGCCCCATCGGTCGGTTTCGAGAGACTCCCGTGATGCTCGCCGATATTGATAAACCAGAATAAAGCGGAAAAATATCATTAGGAAAACAGCGCACAGCCATATCATTAAAACCGGGTGGGAGATGACCGGCCAAAGGGCATAGGTCAGGAGCAGAGAAAAAACCGTTACAGCCAACATGCTCAAAGGAGCATGGGCATACATCGTCTTTGTTTGTTCGGTTCTGACCCAGACCTCCTCGCTGACGGATGAAGACGTCTCGGTGGGCTCATGAATTTCATTGCAGTCCAGTGCCATACGGTTATACTGCCTTTATCTTATCCAACGCGCTTTTAACTCTTAATGCGAGAATCTCTTTTTGAATCGGTTTTTTAATATAGTCCATTGCACCCAGCTCAAGACCTCTTCGTTCATCCTCCAAGCTGTCCCGGGCCGTCAGAAATATCACCGGAGCCTGAATCCCCTTCTGGTTCATCATTTCCAGCAATTGAAATCCATCCAGATTGGGCATATTGATGTCCACCAGGAGGAGGTCGTAGGTTTCCCTGCCCAATCTGAGAAGCACATCAATGCCGTCTTCCGAGAGGGTTACTTGGTAACCGCGATTTTTAAGAATACGTTCCACCAATTTGCGGGTATCCTCGTCATCGTCCGAAACCAGAATAGAGGGGGCGGGTTTGACTCTTTTTTCTTCAACAGCTGCTTTCAAACCCGGCTTGGCCGGCTTTGTTTTTTCAAGCTTTACATCTTCAACCAAAACTTTCTCATACACATCCTTGGGGGTGAAAATAAATTGTCCTAGT
>DUZK01000191.1 GCA_013349495.1 Deltaproteobacteria bacterium | reverse complement strand
TAGCACTTGCACAGTGAGCCTTAAATGCATCTTCTTACTGTTTCTCACTTTGTTTATTGCGTTTTCAATACCCCGTTCGCTTGCGGCGGGGTAAACATGCGGAAGGGGGGTGTGGGGGGAAACAACGTTTCCCACCATCATCTAAATTGTTTTGTGTTCCGCTTTGATACCCTGCCCGTTTGCGGCAGGGAGCTTCATTACAAATTCATACACAAATCAGAGTAAAAAATGAAATTGCAAACAATAATTTAGATAATCAAACAGGTTCATAAAAGATTCAAATTCAAGACGCGCAAAAGATCAGCGGCAACCAATCAATGTCAATTCAAAAGAGAGACCAGAATTTTCTTGCTGACGCATCAATAGTATAAATTAGTTTATGTGTCAAATATTCAATCTATCTTTGGTGTTTAACCAAATGATTTTAGACAGTTACTTTCTTTTTGGTTTTTTCACCTTACGGCCATAATTTTCATAAAAATCAACCTTGCGCTGATAATACGAACTACATGGATCGAGATCCAACAGCTTTTCATAGAGCCGCAGATTTTCCTTCCATTTTGATCGAGGTATCGGTTTTACGATTGCTTCAAGACGGGCAATCTCAGGTGCACGTTCTTTTCGCCGCTTCTCAGCATCGATTTTAACGTTGCGATCATCTGTTATCCAATGTTTTAGAACCCATCCTATAAAACGCTCATCAACCCCCTTCACATAAAGCCAACGATCCTGAACGGCCAAGACACCCAGTTCGGATCCGATGCAGATGGTATTTAGAATCTTACCGTCATCTGAAGGATTCGACCGCAATGGAATGTATCGTACAAAATTCGTATGGTAGTTTACATATACCGTATCCCCTTCTTTCGGTGTATATGTTTTCTGAGCGTACAGCGTCTCCTCTGTTATACCGCCTTGAGGCTTTGCATCCCGTTCTTCCTTTGCCGTCTTCTTTTTTTTGACCTCTCCCTCTTCCACTTTCCATCGAACCGTATCCAGATCCCATCTTTGAGAGTCTTTTTCACCCACGTAAACCACTTTGTCATCTTTGAAAAATATGGGGGTGCATGTGCCCTTCGTAGTATCCTTCATAAAATAAGTGCAGTAGAAAGATATCGTTTGACCTTCAGAAGACGATGTAAAGTCCGGGCGGCTTAGAATTTTTAAAACCTCCGCTCTGTTCATCCCAACAGTGACTTTTGAAACAGGTTCCTTTTTCTCAACCGTTTCTATTGTCGATACGCATCCTGAAAGAATAAGGAAATGAGCTGTCAACAGAATGATATTGTTTCTTACCATCAGCACTGCCTACTTTTCAGATACACAGCGTTTCAACCAGTCTGTCCATGCATCAAATCCGTCACCGGTTTTTGCGGACATTTCAAACACCGGCATATCCGGATGGATTTTCCGTATGGACTCGACGGCCAGATCTTTTTCGTAGTCAAGATAGGGGAGCAGGTCGATTTTATTGAGTATGGCTGAGTCACAGACGCGGAACATGAGCGGGTATTTCACCGGCTTGTCCTCTCCCTCTGTGACACTGAGTACCACTACTTTCAAGTTTTCACCGAGATCGAATTCGGCGGGGCAGACGAGATTTCCGATATTTTCCACGATCAAAAGATCGATGTTGTCCAGGTCCAGTTGTGAAGCTGCATTTTCAATTACATGGGCAGCCAGGTGACAATCGCCGCCAAACGCATCGGTGTTTACTTGAACCACCGGCGCTCCGGATTTTGCCAGTCGATCCGCGTCATGGGTGGTGCTTACATCTCCGACGATAACGGCAGTCTTAATTCCCGGCATAATGTTATTAAGCGTGCGTTCCAGGATGGTGGTTTTTCCGGATCCCGGAGAGCTCATGACGTTTATCACGAATACACCCTTATCTTTAAACAACGCTCGGTTCTGTTCCGCCATCTTTTCATTGGCATCCAGAACCTTCCGAACCACTTTAATTTCCATCGTGAATCCTTTTTTAATTCAAGAATACGAATACTGCTTATTTGGACACGGATGGACACAGACTATTTTCGATACTCGTTTCTTGATACTCGATGCTCGATATAAAACGTACAGCACCGGCCAATATGAATCAAGAACCATATATCGCTTTTCAAATATCCAGTATCCAGTATCCAGTATCATTCGGCAACCTCAATGGAGACGATATCCAATTCTCTTCCGGCTGTAATATCCGCATTACCCCCATTGCATTTTGGGCAAATGAAGGATGCCTGATCAACCGTCCATTCATTATCGCAATCATTGCACCGGGCTTTTACGGAAACATCTTCTACCTTAAGCTCCGCTCCTGAAAACGGGGTGTCTTTGGTGATGATGTCGAAACAGAACCTCAGGCTGTCCGGAACGATGCCGGTGAGTTTGCCGATTTTCAGATTTACCCGCTCCACACGTCTGTCATCGAAATTGTCCGGCAGATATGAGGATGCAATTTCAACGATCTGATTTGCGATCCCCATTTCATGCATAAGTTGTCACCAATCGTGAAATTGGATTCTTTCAATATTCAACTGCTCTTGCCAGTCATGCCGGAAGCGATTTTTCAAACAGTTCTTCGATCATAATACCAAGTACTGGGCCCGATGAATCTTCTTTCGCATCTTTTTTTAAATTGCCAATGTATCAAATATAATTGTTCATTCAAAGAAGTTGATATATCTTCCCATCTGCTTTTCAACTGCTTTTTCATAGCACAGGGCTGCAGCGGCCGTATCCTGAAGTGCGGTGCCGGTTGCGTCATAGATGATGATTTCATCTTCTGCTTCACGTCCGGGCTTCTTGCCCGCCACGATCTGTCCGATTTCCGCATGCACACCGTCTTTTGATAAGATATCAGCCTCAAGCGCGTGATGAAGCTCTCCCGCCACGGCACACTGTTCTAAAATATCCACCACTACCTTTGTTCCCTGCATGAGGGAGACGTCCAGCTCATGCTTGTCCGGACTGTCCGAGCCGATGGAGGCCACCAGGGTGCCGGGGGCTACGAATTCTTTCATCATAAAGGGCTTTTTTGAGGGCGTGCAGGTAATCACCACATCGCTGCTGCCAACAGCGGCGGCAAGGTCTTCCACTGCTTGAATCTTTATTGCCAGGTCGCGACCCATCTGATCGGCATACGCTTTTGCCGCTTCGTTGTCCTGATCGTAAGCGAATACCTGTTGGACTGGTAGAATTTTTTTAATCGCTTTAAGCTGGATTCTGCCTTGATTGCCGCAACCGCAGATGGTCAGTGTTTTTGAATCTTTTTTCGCAAGATATTTCACGGCCACCGCTGTCCCGGCACCGGTTCGTTTGATGGTCGGCTCGATGGAATCGACAATGGCCAGCGGAAATCCTTTTTCGCCGTCAAAGAGGATAATGGCGCCCATGATATTTGGAAGACCGAATTTAGGCATATTCGTAAAACAGCTGCCGTTAATTTTAAGACCATAATAAAGCCTTTCCCCAAGCTTCAGACCGCCTGATTTTATATGAAATTCCAGCTCACCCGGGGTATCCCCGTGAATCATGTCCGTTCCATAGGTAAGCCCTTCCCCATGCATCCGAAAAGCATTCTCAATACCCTGGATATATTCTTCCATAGTCATCAAAGCAGCCAACTCGCTGCGTGTTAAAAAGAGTGTCCCTTTCGGTGAAGTCATGCTCGGTCTCCTGTTCAATCATACGCCCGGAAGATCAACTCCAGGGCAATCGGTTCAGATCCACATTTCCGCCCGATAGTACCACCCCGATGCGTTTACCCGAAATATTCAGCTTTTTATCCATGAGCGCCGCAACCGGAACTGCAGAAGAGGGTTCGATGATGATTTTCATTCGTTCCCAGACATTCCGCATGGCAGCAATAATCGCTTTATCCGAAACCGTTACGATATCATGCACATATTTTGAAATGACTTCAAAGGTGAGATCCCCCAGAGATGTCAAAAGACCGTCCGCAATGGTGTTCGGTTCTTCCATGGGAATGATTTTCCCCGCCCGAAAGGACCGGAATGCGTCATCTGCGCCTTGGGGTTCGGCTCCGATCACCTTTGTTTTTGTTGAAAGCCGGTTAACGACGGCAGCCGTTCCGCTCAGTAACCCTCCTCCGCCCACCGGTGTCAGGACCATATCAAGATCTTGAACCTGCTCCAATAGTTCAAGGGCGGCTGTTCCCTGACCGGCCATTACCCTGAGATCGTTGTAAGGATGTATCAGGGTTGCGCCTGTCTGTTCTGCTATTTTATCGGTAAGCGATTCTCGTGCTGTGAGGTTCGGCTCACAGAAATGGATTTCACCGCCATATCCTTCAACCGCGGCCTGTTTGACTGCCGGTGCATTATTCGGCATCACGATATACGATTTGATGCCGCGTTTCTGTGCAGCCATTGCCAGTGCGCCCGCATGATTGCCCGAAGAATGGGTTAACACTCCCCGCCCGGCTTCTTCTTCCGATAAAGAGAATACGGCGTTACAGGCTCCCCGCGCCTTGAACGCACCTGCTTTTTGAAGGTTTTCACATTTAAAAAAAAGCGTTGCACCGCACATGCCGTCAATCGCCTTAGAAGTCAGAACAGGGGTGCGATGGACATGGGATCGGATTCGTTGGGCTGCTTCAGTGATCGCAGAAAACTCGAGACCTGATACCATTTGAATATCCTCCGGACAAAGAAATATAAAAGAAGAGAATCAAATCAGGCGTTCGGGGTGGTGTAATTATGAATAAAGAATTCCAAGTGTGAGATCTGCTTCAAGTTGAGTTCTCCAAATTGAACCCCCCGTCGTCGCATCAACACCATTTGATTCGGCCGGTGAATGGTTATTTCGAAATCAGATACGGTTCTAAACGGCACCCTTTTTATATAGAAGCCTTCATTGGTAAGAAAAATGTCCAGTTCATAAAATCCGTCTGAACCGTCTTCTTCATCGATATATCGAATGCCGAGTCCACCCCTGCTGATATCGATGAGCTGTCCGATCTTACTGTCCCCATTGCGCAGGACTGCAAAGGCGCCTTCCTTTACGTTAAACCGTCTGAATCTCCGCTGGTCATTGGATTTACTGCAGTTCATAATTCCATCCGATTTTTTTAAGAAGATGTGGTTCCAGTCAGCAGGCAGTTATTTGTAGTTCTTTTATTTCCCTGCTGCATGGGATGAAACGGCATTTTCCCCCAAGCAATTCAAGTCCATAGAAAATCGAACAAATAGATTACTACTCTTACCCGGTAGGCAACGGTCAATCTAATTCTAATTGAAGCTGAAGAAAATGCAGTCGAACTCATTGAACCCCATCTACCCATAAATAAAAATTTCATACCTGTCAAGAATGAAAGGGCTCTCGATTGATTCGTAGACGGGTACGGGCGTGATGCGGAATTCATCTATTTTTTAAATTCCACCAGCTATGGTTGACTTTTCATTGCCATTGAATTAATAAAGCTCACTTTAACAGTTACGAAAAGTAGAGAGCCAATCAAATCATAGCATTCTCTCGTTCGAAAAAATCACACCGATGCTATTCAGCCTTTGGGGTAAGCCCCGGGTGATGATCAGCTCCCGAATAATAAAAAAGGACGCATATTCGACAAACAGTCGTCCGTCTACTGTAAAGGAGAATCGATTATGAACAAAGACCACTTCTTTTTCACTTCAGAATCGGTAACAGAGGGGCATCCGGATAAAGTCGCCGATACCATTTCGGACTCCATTCTGGACGCTATCATGGCCGAAGATAAAAACTGCCGGGTAGCCTGTGAGACGTTGGTCACCACCGGACTTGCGTTCATTGCCGGTGAAATCACCACCGATTGCTATGTGGACATGCCGCAGATCATCAGGGAAACTATCAAGGAGATCGGCTACAATTCTTCACAGATGGGATTCGACTGGAAAACATGCTCCGTTATCACCAGTATCGGACAGCAGTCCCCGGACATCTCTCAAGGCGTCACCGCCGGTCAGGGCCTTTTCAAGGAACAGGGCGCCGGGGACCAGGGTCTGATGTTCGGATACGCAACGGATGAAACGCCGGAATTGATGCCCATGCCTATCTTATACGCCCATAAATTATGCAGACGACTGGCGACGGTGCGTAAAAACGGTTCCCTGGATTTCCTCAGGCCCGATGGAAAATCACAGGTGACAATCGAATATGAAAACGGAACGCCAAAACGGGTGGATAACGTCGTTATCGCCGCGCAACATACCCCGGATATTCCCTACGATGATCTAAAGGAATCCATTATCAAAGAGGTCATTCACAAAGTCATTCCCAAGGATATGAGGGACGGCGATACGCACTATTATATCAATGCAACGGGACGATTTGTCACCGGCGGCCCCATGGGAGACTGCGGGCTTACGGGTCGAAAAATCATTGTGGATACATACGGCGGTCAAGGCAGCCATGGGGGCGGATGCTTCTCCGGAAAGGATCCTTCCAAAGTCGACCGGAGTGCGTCCTATATGGCAAGATACATCGCCAAAAATATAGTGGCCGCCGGCCTTGCTAAAAAATGCGAACTCCAGCTCGCCTATGCCATCGGCGTGGCAGAACCGGTCTCCATCCTGCTGGATCAGATGGGCACCGGAAAGTTACCCAAGGAACGGGTGGAGGCGATTGTGAAGGAAACCTTCGACCTGCGGCCGGCTGCGATCATCGAATATTTGGATCTTCTCAGGCCTATTTATAAGAAGACAGCAGCGTATGGGCACTTTGGAAGAGAAGAGCCCGAATTTTCATGGGAGCAAACCAATATGGCGGATGTGCTCAGGGAAAAAGCGGGTATCTAGAAGTTTCAAAATTGGAAGGAGACGTTTTATTCATGAATTATGATGTAAAAGACCTGAAATTAGCCAAAGAAGGTGCGCTGCGCATCGAATGGGCCAATCAGAGCATGCCGGTGTTAAATCGGATTAAAGAAAGGTTTGCAAAAGAGAAACCGTTGAAAGGTGTGCAGGTTGCGGCTTGCCTTCACGTAACGACCGAAACCGCATCACTCATGCAAACGTTGAAGGCGGGAGGCGCTAAACCGGCGTTGTGCGCCTCAAATCCTTTGAGCACGCAAGACGATGTGGCCGCCTCTCTGGTGAAAAAAGATAAAATCCCGGTATTCGCCATCAAGGGTGAAGACCATAAAACCTACTATAAACACATCTATGCGGTTTTGGATACGCACCCGCATTATACAATGGATGACGGCGCAGACCTGGTATCCACCCTCCATTCTGAGCGACCGGAACTCATCAGCCATGTGAGGGGGGGTACGGAAGAAACAACAACCGGCATCATCCGCTTGAAAAGCATGGCGGCAGACGGGGTTCTCATGTATCCCATCATTGCCGTCAACGACGCCCGCACCAAACATTTTTTTGATAATCGATACGGGACCGGTCAGAGTACGATGGATGGCATTATCCGGGCAACCAATCGGATGATTGCCGGCGCCAATTTCGTAGTTTGCGGTTACGGTTGGTGCGGAAGGGGATTGGCCATGAGAGCCCGGGGCATGGGAGGGCATGTCATCGTCACCGAAGTGGATGCGGTGGCAGCCCTTGAGGCGGTCATGGACGGGTTCACGGTCATGCCGATCCGTGAGGCTTCTAAAATCGGCGATATCTTTTGCACGCTTACCGGAAATATCAGCGTCATTCGAACAGAGCATTTCAAAATAATGAAAGAAGGCGCCATTGTCTGTAATTCAGGACACTTTAACGTAGAACTGGATCTTGAAGGACTTCAATCCATTTCAAAATCGAAACGCACCATCAGGTCATTTGTAGAAGAGTATCTCCTGAATAATGGAAAACGGATAAACGTGCTGGGCGAAGGGCGATTGATCAATCTGGCTGCTGCCGAAGGGCATCCATCCAGTGTGATGGATATGAGTTTTGCAAATCAGGCATTGAGCATCGAATATATGGTGAAATTGAAAAAAGAGTTGGATAATGAGGTTTATCCGGTTCCGGAACAGATAGATGCCCTCATTGCAAATGAAAAACTGGAAGCAATGGGAGTTTCCATGGACAAATTGACCCGCGATCAAAAAAGATACCTGGCTTCCTGGGATATGGGTACTTAGTCCCTTAATAATTCTTTTTATGCATTTTATGGCAAAATACCAATATACAAGCACCCCGCCAGAAAAACGGCGGGCAAGCAAATTCCAAATAAATTCAAAATTCAAAATTTCAATGACCG
>DUZK01000190.1 GCA_013349495.1 Deltaproteobacteria bacterium | reverse complement strand
GAGCGGATACTCACCAATGTGAAAGAATCGGTTCAGCCTTTGATAGATAGATTGAAAAATAGCAGGCTCACAGCCGATCAAAGAGATCAATTTCTTTTTCTTGAAACATCACTCAACGAAATTGTCTCACCGTTCATTCACAAGCTGAATTCAAGATATTCCGGTCTGACTCCGACTGAAATTCAAGTGGCTAATCTTATTAAAGAAGGTAAAACCACAAAAGAAATTGCAGATTTTTCACATTCGTCGGAAAGAGCGGTTGAATTTCACCGAAACAGCCTAAGATCCAAACTAGGGCTTAAAATGCAAAAAACCAATCTCAGGTCTTTCCTTTTATCCCTCGGCTGATTTTGTTTTTTGATACCCCGAAATCACTTTATCCTCCACCGATTCCGTTTGCCTCAACCGTGTTGCGATCAACGGAGATGAGGAAAAATGCATATCGAAAGTAGATATTGCTATGTTTTTATGCTGGAGAGAACGATAGATCAGATATGATTAATTATTAAAGGGTGCGACTTTGTCCCTCTTTTTTTGCTAAGTCGACAATCCGGGAATTCCCTCGGTCAGCTTTTCGTAATAATCAAAACACTGCCGTACATATTTTCGTTTTTCGTAATAATTTCCAGGGAAAAAACTCCGTTTGAATCCATATATGATACAACTCTTCAGGGTCTGGGCACTGAGCAGGAAGCTTTTGATAGCAAGCATGACTTCATT
Organism: Deltaproteobacteria bacterium; assembly: GCA_013349495.1. Lineage (GTDB taxonomy): Bacteria > Desulfobacterota > Desulfobacteria > Desulfobacterales > SURF-15 > DUZK01. The sequence continues at coordinate 7,487 of DUZK01000190.1, read as the reverse complement.
GGTAACGTTTGTTTTGCTAACCGTTCGGTTGTCCGTACACAGCGTCGTACTCATTTTGTCTTCTATCATATTGCTGAAAGAGTGATCTTCGATATCCGCAATGGCAGGGTTTGTCTGCATATTACTGGTCAGGCAAATCTCTACAGTAACGCGCCGGTCTGCTATGTATTGGCACAGATCAGAGATATATTTTTCTTTATCCTTGATTTTGGGATTCTTTATTCGGGAAGTGTCAAAAAGAAAATAACCGTGTCCCAGACGATCGGCATGCAACTCGGTGATCGCCTGAAATATCGATTCCGGCCCATACGCTTCCCCTGCATGCACGGTTTTTGGCATGAACGCTCCGTGAACATACTGGAACGCTTCCCAAAAATTTGCAGCCGGATGACCTGCCTCGGCACCTGCCAAATCAAAGCCGGAGATGGGGATTGAAAGCTTGTCACGGATTTTTACCGCTCCTTTGGCAAGTTCCAATGCGGCCATACGGCAAATATCTTCACGGGTGGAGTATGTAAATGAATTAATGAAGTTTCGATAGTACTCCGACCAGGGCCCCAGGTCTCTTAGAGCGCACACAATGATACCGTAATAGAAAGGCGGTTCCTCTCCGTTACGGATTTCAGAACGCTGATTGAATTCTTTCCGGGCTTCTGACAGCCCCTTATTCACCGCTCTCAATACCGTTTCCATATCCATGATTTTGTTGATATGCAATTGAGGTGCAAACCGCACCTCAATATATCGAACCCCCTCAGCCTGGTTGTCCACGGCCAGTTCATATGCGATACGTTCCAGGTACTCGGGTTTTTGCATTACCGCAATTGAATAGGGGAAGGTCTCCAGATATTCCACCAGGCTTGCATACTCGTCTTTGAACAGGATCTCATTGAGGCCGTCGACCGTGAAACTCGGCAGGTCCAGTTTATCCGCTTTGGATATCTCAATAATCGTTTCAGGCCGGACAGATCCATCCAAGTGAACATGAAGGTCATTCTTTGGAATCTTCCGGATGATATCTTCCAATGTTTCCGGGTTGACTGTATTCACCATTTTTTCCATAATGTTTTAACAATACGGCATTTTTATGATTATTCAAGAACACTGGAGTGAAAATAATCATTATGAATAAACAAAGAGGAACATTTTTCATCTATGCCATAGTGATATCCAGCATTCTTATTTCAGGCTGTCATGCCACTGCCCCGTCAATAGATGAAAGAAGGGGTTTCAAATCAAAAACAAGGATGACGCGTGCGGAGCAGATCGCTCAGGAACTTATTCATACCGGTTTGAAGCCGGCCTATCCGTCGGATGCAACATGTCCGGAAGTGTCTTCTTTTTTTGGAGACCGGACCCGGTATGACGGCAGCTTGAGAACCCTCAGAAGCAACAACGGCTATCACGGCGGAATGGATATCTCTCTGCCCGCTGGGACTCCACTGGTTGCCATAGCCGACGGTACGGTCATCCAGACCGCCCGTGGCGGCAGGTTGGTGGGGATCAAAATCGCACTCCAGCACTCACCCGAAGACACAGGGCTTCCGGTGTGGATCTATTCAAAATATCAGCATCTCGATGAATTTCCCGGCCTGAAGGTCGGAGACAGAGTGAAAATGGGAGATATGATCGGGCTGTCCGGCAGGACTGGCACGGTCGGCAGCCATTATGGGAGTAGCGGTTATCCGCATCTTCACTTAAACATCTATATGAGCAAGTCGAAAAACTATCAAATAAATGAGAGCGATCAGATTTTAAGGTTGGAAAACAGAAAATATTTAGATCCCCTATCCGTTTATTACGGCAAGGAATTGGACAGTCATGCCATCAAAGCGCTGCCGGAAAAAGAGAAAATTCTCTCCATACCCTTTATGACCACAGACGGCCTGGTTACGCCGCTACAGACCAAGTTCATATGGCCTGTTTTGTGTAATCCACAATAGCGGCATTCTCAATATTGACTTAAGTCAAAGACATTCCATTGGTGCTGTTATAATTGCTTTAATACGGAACTCCACTCGCGAATAGGATTCCATGAGAGGGAGCGGTCATGAAAAAGGTACGTGAAAGGAGCATAGTCATGAAGCCTTTGGCTGAGATACACGTGTTTGGATCCCTGCGGAAATCGATCGAAGATCGAAATAACTATCCTTTGCAAATAGCTCTTGAAAATTCTATACTTATTATCGAAATCTTAAAATGCGTCAAGATCGAGCCGGAGGAGGTTCAACTGATCATGCTAAATTATAAGGCCGCCTCAAAAGATTCAACGGTTCATCCCGGAGATCGATTATCGCTGTTTCCGAAAGAATACCCGATATTTGCCGATTGGAAGGATCTTCGTTTTCGGTGAAGAGGAGGCAAAATGGAACTGACCGCAAAAACAAAAATTAGCGATCTTTTCAATGAATACCCTGACCGTCAGCGATTGGGCAAAGTTGAAAGATGGTGAAGCAGAGATCGGTTTTGCTTGGGTTGAATCCGAGCAAGGATGGGTATTGCCGCATATCAGCGGTGCGGATGCGATAACAGTACAGATTTCGATCGCTATTTAATTCAACACGTTCATAAGCTGAATGAAAGCGTTGATCAGGTCTCAACCGCCATTGACAGGACTGTTCTTGAAACCTTGCCGCCCCTGGTCATTCAATGTTTAAGAGGAGCAAACTTTCACGTTCAATGGGTTGATACTATCTCTTGAAAAATGTATGAATGGATGATTCAAGAGCGGGCACACGAATGCTCATGAGTGAATCCTATTTCTTTAAACTGTTTTAAAAGGGAGGTTTAAGACATGGCTACTTTAGAACTCGGTCCTCAAAACTCTATCTACTATGAGTACGCAGCCCCAACCAGTCCGGAAGGATGCACCTTTGTTTTCTTTAATGCCCTTACGGGCAGTACCGATATGTGGAATGCCGCCATTGCCCCACAGCTTCAAAAGGCCGGCCACGGTACGCTGCTGTTTAATTTTCGCGGGCAGGCCAACAGTACCTTTGCACCCGGAACACGACTCAATCCCCAGTTGATTTCAGACGACGCTCAAAAATTATTAAAGGAGATCATCCCGCCAAAGCCCGTATTCGTAGGGCTTTCTATTGGAGGGCTTTTTGCCGCATATACCTACTTGAACGGGGCGGATGCCTCCGGTTTGGTCTTTCTCAATACGCTGAGGCGTGACGGTGCACGGTTGAGATGGATCAATGATGCCACCGTCCTTTACGCCAAAGTCGGTGGCATGGATTTGTTGAAGGATTGTATGTTCCCGCTGTTGTTCGACGAAGAATGGCTGGCGGTCAACCGAAAAAACTTCATGACCAGAGAAACCTATGAGCCCATTGACAGACAAAGCGGGCACTATTTTCTGCTGGACCATTCCCGGGATGGGGATTGGGACATTCCATATGAGAAACTGGACCTCCCGACCCTTGTGGTCACCGGTTTGGCGGATCATGTATTTTACAAAGAGGCGCATGTAAGTGAGCTGTTCGGACGCCTGCCCAATGCCAAGCGGCTCGATATTCCCAATGCCGGGCATATGATACCGGTGGAAAAACCCGAAATTCTAATTGAAGCCTTTCTCGATTTTTCCAAAACCGTTTAATCCTGATGAATCAGACAGCGGAGGCCATAAAAGCCTCCGCTGATCCAATGAACCGCTCGGAGGTAATCCATGAAAGCAGTGAAATGGTTACTCATACTCGGAGGAAGCCTGGTCGTGTTGGTTATCGCGGCCCTGCTGATCATTCCTGCATTTGTTGACATTAATAAGTATAAGCCGGAAATTGAAAAACAGGTTGCCAAAGCCACCGGGCGTTCATTCAGTATCGGAAGCGACCTGGACCTCTCCCTCTTTCCCTTTGCAGGTGTCAGTTTCTCAGATCTGAAGCTTGGAAACCTGCCAGGATTCACTCAAAAGGAATTTGTATCCGTCGATGCATTTGAAGTCCGCATCAAACTGCTTCCATTACTTTCAAAAGATATCCAGCTGAAACGGTTTATCCTGAAAGGACCGCGCATTGTGCTGGAAAAGAACAAAAACGGTAAAGCAAACTGGGAGTTTGCTCAAGCCCGACAGAAAAAAGAAGAACCGAAACCGACTGAAGAGAGTTCACCCGGCATTTCTGGTGAACTTCCTATAAAAAACCTCACCGTCGGCGAGTTTATGATTAGTGATGGATCGCTGTTATACGCGGACCATGGAAGCGGCTTAAAAAAAGAAATCAGTGATCTCAATTTGCAGCTTCAGGATGTGTCATTGGATAAACCCATCAAAATGGTCTTTTCCACCCTCTTGGATAAAAAACCGATTAAGCTCGAAGGTAAAGTGGGGCCGGTGGGTCCCAGCCCGGGAAAAGGCACGATCCCGTTTGACTTGGTTTTGAATGCATTAAATCATTTGAAAGCAACTTTTAACGGAAACATTCAAACGCCGACTGAAAAACCGGCCTTCGATCTGAAAATAAAGGTTTCAGAGTTTTCACCCCGGAAGCTGATGAAGGAATTGGGCCAAGAATTTCCAATTGCAACCACAGATCCCGATGCCATAAATCGAATTTCGCTTGAAGCCGGTTTAAAAGGCAGTACCATGGCAATTAGCCTGTCGGACGGAATACTCGCCTTAGATGACTCCACTCTCAAATTCTCAGCAAGCGCCAAGGATTTCGACAAACCCGATATCAACGTGAATCTTGAGCTTGATAAAATCGATGCGGACCGATACCTTCCTCCGAAGACCGACACTCAACCGACTGCTGATAAAGAGAAGCCTGCCAAAGCCAGTGAAAAACAGAAAACCGATTATACGCCTCTCAGGAAAATGATACTTGAAGCTGCTTTAAAAATCGGCGATCTCAAAGTAAATAATCTGAAAATCCAGGATTTACTGGTTAAAATCACCGCGAAAAACGGCGTATTCAATCTAAACACATTATCCATGAACCTATATGACGGTAAAATCAAGGGCAATGGAACACTGAATGTTCAGGCATCATCCCCGAACACCAAAATGGATCTTGCCGTCAATTCCGTAAATATAGCACCGTTGATGAAAGATATGGCAGGAAAGGATTTGATTGAGGGCACCACCGAGGCTAAGATATCGATCCGAATGACCGGAGATGACCCGGAAGCCATCAAGAAAACCCTTAACGGCAATGGTGAGATAGTATTTCTGGACGGGGCGATTGTCGGTATAGACATTGCCGGCATGGTCAGAAATGCAAAGTCTGCATTGGGTTTGGCAGAAAAAGTCGATGTCGATTCACGGCCCCGTACCGATTTTACCGAATTTAAAGTGCCTTTTACCATTACAAACGGAAACGTAAAAACACCCGGGTCCAGCTTGAAATCTCCCCTGATCCGTTTGTTGGCTGCCGGGAATGCCGATTTGGTAAAAGAGACACTCGATTTTAGAATTGAACCGAAGCTTGTGGCCAGCCTGGAAGGACAAGGCGACAACAAAGACCGATCAGGACTTATGGTACCCGTAATGGTATCGGGTACCTTCTCGGAACCCAAATTCAGACCGGATCTTGAGAGCATCGCTAAGTCCCTGCTTAAAGGAAAAGTTCTCGAATCCGAGGAGGTTAAAAAGCTCCTTGATAAAAAAGAAATCAAACCGTTCGAAGACCAAGCAAAAAGCCTGCTCAATAAGTTCCTAAAGAAATGATCAAATCCATTGAATGACCGTATCCCCTGCCTCCCTCCAATACCCTTTTGGCATGAATAACCGATACCGATCACTGCAGACAACAAACAGTTAATTTATTGAAAGTGACAAGGGTTTTGTGATATCGGTTCTCTTGGTTCAGGTCCTATAACATAAATTCCTTAAACCAGGGTTTTGCGGGTGATATCGGAGGCAAACATGGAAAAAGGGTATCTGCTCGATAGTACAGGTGTTCCATCAATCTCTCACGACGATTATTCCAAGAAAAACCGTATCGCTTCAACCGTATCCTTTTTAAAAGAGCTTCTGGTTGAAAAGCCGGGTAATTCAGTGCACCTGGCAGGCAACCACTTGGTACTCCTCACCGGCTTAAAAATGGCGGTAGCGGCACTTGAAAACTGGGACAGGTACACACCCGACAGGCGCGAATCCATCCTCGATTCCATCAAAGGTCTGGTTGAAAAAATTCAAACACCTGCATTTCATGGTTAAATCAAGCACTCATCCTCTGTTTTTCCGGCATGACAACAAGTTTTTGATCTATTTCCCTGGCCTTTTTTAACACCTGCTTTAAGATCTGCTTACATTTTGCCAACTCCTTTTGGCCGTAATTCCGGGTAACAAATAATACGCCTGCCAAGTTGCGGAGGTCATTTAATAAATAGGGCTTATACAACGGATCTTGGGTGAGAAATACCAGGAGCTTATTTAAGGTTGAAAAAATTTCCTTCTGGTTGTTGTTTGCCTTTTTAAAAAGCTTCTCCAATCGCTTTCTTACTGAATTTAGAGAAACCGCCCACATGGAACTGCGGGCTTCGAATTGGGGCCACGGCCTAGGGGATCTGGCCTGGTTGAGTTTCCACAAAAAATGGTCCAGGCTGCCTGAAGCAGATTCCAAAATCCCATCTGAAAGCACCTCATCCCACGTCAGCTCCGGTGCACCTTCAATAACGGCGTTTCCGCCATACAAATTCAAAACCGGAATGTCTATTCCTTCCAGTTCCTTTTCTAAAGTACGAAGAGCGGTAATATATGTATAATGAGAGTAAATTGTTTCTCCATTCTTATTCTTCAATTCAACATGGACCTTGGGATCGAAGTTAAAATTTCCTTTTTCTTGTATGTTCCCGGTCGCATGAGTCTTATCTTCCGACCAGGCAAAATCTTGCCCCACCAATACAATTCGGCTGACGCCGCACCATTTCAAAAATCGGGTCAATGCAATACCCACATTCCTGCCCGCATTCAGAACGAGTTCTCGGCCTTGAAAGATGCTCGCACCCAAACCACCCACGGTCCAGATCGGTATTGAGGGGCCGGGATATCTATCAAGGACTTCCGGCAACATTTTACATGAATAAATAAGCGGAATATCCTTTGCCCATTCCACAACCATCCGATCATAAACACCTTTCATACCGGCTGATGGATCTATGCCCAGACAAAAATGGGGCTTGAAACCGAATTTCTGCAAAGCCGGAAGCGTCTGAAACGCAGATGCATACAGGACATATCCTTTATTCTTTGATAAGTGCGGAACAAACTGCTCAAGAGAAGGTCCTGCCCCCAAAAGCACAGCTGTTAATCCTTTTCCCTGATTTTTAAGATTAAGGAGACTTCCATCATGCATGGCCCGGGCAAAGTTATTCAATTCGTTGCGGATCATTTTATCCTGGTGCACATAAATGGTATCCATTTCGATTTTGAAATCTTTAAGCACTTCGTTGCATTTTTGACCCCACTGAGCGTACTCCGGGCCGATCTGCTGACTGGGCAAATCCGTCCGCATGTCTATTTTTCCGAATTCATAATAGAG
>DUZK01000189.1 GCA_013349495.1 Deltaproteobacteria bacterium | reverse complement strand
TAAAAATATGTCATCGAATTTACGAATTAGATCACTAAGTTTCGGTCATTGAAATTTTGAATTTATTTGGAATTTTCTTGCCCGCCGTCTTTTTGGCGGGGTGCTTGTATATTGGTATTTTGCCATAAAATGCATAAAAAGAATTATTAAGGGACTAAATGGATCGGTTCCAGGTTTACCCGCTCGATTATCATATTGGCAGTTTTGAATCATTATGATAGCAAGAAGGTCAGGAGAGATATGCCCTGAGTTCAAATTGGTGGAATATTATGGGATACATCTTATTGGCGGGTGGTGCCGAATTCGGGGGCATGATGAAGGCCCCGGATCAAAGGGCCATGGAGCTTGCAGGCGGGAAGGAGTCTCCAATCAGTATTATTCCGGCTGCTGCGGCACCGGATGAAAACCATGAGAGGGCAGGGGCAAACGGCATCCGCTGGTTTCTGGGTTTGGGCGCAACAAATGTGTCCGTGCTGCCGCTCATCGACCGGAGCTCAGCCGATGATCCGGCGGTGGTTGAGGCCTTGCGTCACTCGAAGCTGATCTATCTACTGGGGGGATACACCCATCACCTGGGGCAATCATTGGCGGGAAGCGACAGCCGGAAGGCCATGATCGAGGCGTTGAAAAGCGGTGCGGTGATTGCCGGCAGCAGTGCGGGCGCCATGGTTCTCTGTGAATTCTATCACAACCCGTGTGCCGATGAAGTGGTTGACGGCCTGAATCTTTTACCCGGCGCATGCGTGTTGCCGCACCACAATACGTTTGGGAAAAACTGGGCGCCCCGGCTGAAGCATCTGATTCCGTCCACCTGTCTCATCGGCATTGACGAAGAAACCGGAATGCTCGACGACGGCCCTTCAAACAGTTGGCGAGTATACGGGAAAGGTGAGGTTACGCTTTATCAAGGAGATACGGTCGAGACCTTCACATCAAACGGTTCATTCGCTCTATTCTGAAGGAACAATACTTTTTTCTATCTATCCACTATTTTCAAGTCTACTTTCGTGCTGGCTTCTGAAATAGAAATGGTCGTTGTTGTGGGAACCAGGTGTCAGGAAACATCCGAACCTAAGAATTGAACGCTGAGACCTGCTTGCGGGGGCGAAGCCGCAGGCGAAGACCCGAACCCATAACGTTGTCTCTGGATATATTTCATACATCCGAATAAATCGTTTCTGGAGCGAACTGCAAAATTTTCAAATAAGCGAGATCGGTTCACACAATTGACAATGGGTGTAAATGGTGTAAATACTGAAATCAATTATAGATTGCCGCACCTCCTATTTACCTTTAGCGGAGCAGGATCATCATGATGAGACTAAAGCTGTCGATCCCCTTATTGGTGCTGATGCTGGTCGGGTGTTTAACGGTTAAAGAAATAAAAAACTTCAGAAAAATGAATAAATTCGCTCCTGCCGCGGAATCGTATGCAAAAGCCATTCAGTGGTCCGATTTTGAAGCTGCAAGCTTCTTTGCAAAAAACCTGAAAACAAAACCGGACTTGGATAAGCTAAAGAACATTAAAGTGATATCTTATGAAGTGAAGAAAATCACTCATCAGAGAGAACAGCTAAAAGTTATCCAAACCATTAATTTGAGCTATTACATAAGAGATCGCCTGAAAGAAAAGAGACTCAGATTCCAGGAAGTTTGGGAATACGATGAAAAAGATGGATCATGGTATTTAATAAGCGGATTTCCTGAATTTCAATGGGATTGATCGGGATCAAATCTTCTTAGCTTTAAATACTCCCTTTTTAACGGCCTGGGCCATGGCGGCTTTTATGTCTATCACTTTGGGGCCTTCCAAAGAAAGCCGGACGGCGGCATTCTGCCCTTCCTGAATGACGACTTCCCGCTCCCCGTCAAGAGCCAGCACGCAAGGCAAGCGGCGAACCCGAATCTCTATTCCCGTCTCCATAATGAAGTGGTCCCGAATCGGAACCGGCTGTATGAGCCCAGGGGCAATCGGTGCGTTTATTAAAAACCCGTTTTTTCCCAGCTCCACATAGAGACCCCGGGGGGATGCTGCGGAAATGGGTTGAATGAATCCGCCTATGGAAGAGAGCCCGATGGAATCGGGCTCGGCCCGGTTCAAGAAGATTTGACTGACCTTGTCTATTTCCCACACCGCACGGGAACCGGTAAAAATATCGTCGTAGACTGCCGCATCCACCAGTGCCAAATCCATTACTTTATCATCGATGATCACTTCCAGTTTTGTGGACGTAAATATGGATGATTCCATCGGAACGAGCCCCCGGGCCACAAGACCTGCAGCCAACCCGGCGAGCGTAGCTTCAGCCATGAAGGGAAATACGTTGTTGGTGCCGGTTGAGATGGGTAAAATCGGTACGGTTGAATTTCCCTTGACCACCACCCGGTTCGTACCGTCACCCCCGAGGGTGATGATACAGTCCGCTTTCTGTTCTTCCATGAACCGGGCCGCTTTAATGGTATCGTCTTGGTTCCCTTCGATGGGAAAAGGGGTTGGTGAGCTCTGAATTGAAATCTCCAGGGGATCTATGGCCTGGTGGAAGATATTGTACGAATCCGGCATGTAGAGAATCCGATCCACTCCCACGGCGGATAAACCGAGCAATACCCGGCGGACGATTCTCACTTTTTCCTGGTTGTCGAATACGCTGCCGTATGCGGTCAACCGGCGGATATCTTTACCGGATGCCGGATTGGCAATGATTCCCACAAGCGCCATAGGTGTAATCTAACAATATCGGATTTACTTTTTGGACACGGACCCGTCAGACAGATACGGCATATCTAGTATATAGTTTCCAGTTTCCAGTTTCCAGTATTCCAGTTTCCAGCATACAGTTTACTATCCCTGCACCACAGTTTTCACCCCCTCAATAATTTTTTCTTCGCTGGGAATGAACTCCGTTTCCAACGATGGTGCAAAGGGGACCGGACAAAAGGGTGCGGCAACCCGGAGAATCGGACCGTCCAGGTAATCGAAGGCTTTTTCAGCCACCATGGCGGCGATTTCCGCTCCGGAGCCTGCAAACTTCACTTCTTCATGAACAATGACCAGTTTGTGGGTCTTTTTTACCGAATCTAAAATGGTGTCTTCGTCCAGCGGGGATAAGGTCCGGGGGTCCACGATCTCCACGTCAATGCCGTCTGCAGCCAGTTTTTCTGCGGCATTTAATGCATAATGAACCATTCTCGCCGTGGCAACCACGGTTACGTCCTTGCCCTCCCGCTTAATATCCGCCTGACCGAACGGTATGGTATATTCTCCTTCCGGGACTTCGCCTTTTGTATTGTAGAGGAGTTTGTGCTCGAGAAAAACAACCGGATTGTCATCTCGAATGGCGGTGATGAGAAGACCCTTGGCATCTGCAGGGGTGCTCGGCATAACGACCCGCAGACCCGGTACGTGCATAAACCATGCTTCCAACGATTGGGAATGCTGAGCGGCTGATCCTCGACCGGCGCCGCAGGCGCTCCGAAGCACCATGGGAATGGTGATTTTTCCACCGAACATATACCGCATCTTGGCGGCCTGATTATAAAGCTGGTCCAGTGCAACACCGATAAAGTCGATATACATGATTTCAGCTACCGGCCTGAGCCCGCATGCAGCAGATCCAACAGCAGCGCCGATAATGGCGCTTTCCGTTATCGGGGTATCTCTTACCCGTTTTTCACCGAACTGATCGATCAGACCTTTGGTCACGCCGAAAACGTTGCCGAACGTGCCCACATCTTCACCGATAAGGTAGACATTCGGATCACGTTCCATCTCGATTCTAAGCGCATCTCTAATGGCTTCTGCAAAATTCATGGTAGGCATGAAAATATCTCCCTTTCTTATCAATCTACGTATACATCCGTTGTGAGATCACTCGTTTCCGGATACGGACTTTCTTCCGCAAACTGTTCACCAGCGGCCAACTCATTTGCTATGGTGGTTAGGATGGATTCCATCGTTTGCTTGGTCAACACCTTACCCTGCAACAGTCTTTTTTCAAAGCGGGGAATGGGGTCCTTTTTCTTCCATTCTTCGATTTCTTCCTTACTCCGGTAGGCGGTGCCGGGGTCTCCTTCAGTATGGCCCCGGTGGCGGTATGTTTTGCACTCCAGCAGGGTTGGCCCTTGACCTTTACGGGCTCGTTTTACGGCTTCTACAGCCGCTTCGTAAACAGCGATGACATCATTTCCGTCCACCACCACGCCGGGGATACCGAAGGCCGCCGCCCGGTCGGCCACATCCGCAACGCACATGGTATTCAACGCACAGGAAGAGAGCCCGTACATATTGTTCTCATTGACAAAGACGACCGGAAGTTTCCAGCATGCCGCCAGGTTCATGGCCTCGTGCGTGGTGCCCTGATTCGATGCGCCGTCCCCAAAAAAGCAGACTGCCACGCCATCCGTACCTTTGTACTGTGCAGCCAAAGCGGCTCCGGCTGCAAGGGGGGGACCTCCGCCCACGATTCCGTTTGCGCCGAGTATCCCCAAATCGATATCCGCGATGTGCATGGAGCCGCCTTTTCCTTTGCAATAACCGGTTTTCTTTCCGAACACTTCAGCCAGCATCAGCTTGACATCTCCGCCTTTGGCCAGAAGATGTCCATGACCGCGATGCGTGCTGGTAATATAGTCAGTATCCCGGAGTGTCGCACAGACTCCCGTTGCTACCGCCTCTTCTCCGATATACAAATGGACAACCCCCGGAATTTTATTGGCGGCGAATAATTCCGAAACCTTTGTTTCAAACATTCGGATTTTCATCATGGTGGTATACATTTCGATCATCTTCTTTTTGGGGATGGGCATTTTGAATCCTCCTCCTATTATTCTTGAACAGAGTTTTCTTGTTATCTCATTTAAAACTTGGTCCTCAGGGCCAGGTCAGAGACAGGCTGCATTGCCGATAAACAATTGATCAGTGACTAAAGTTTCAAGTGATCTAAAGTGCCTAAAGTTGAGGTGCGCGCTGTCGCGCGGTCTTTTTCATATATAAACGGCAGAATTTCTTAACTTTAGCTCACTTTAGCTCACTTTAGCTCACTTTAGCTCACTTTAGTTCACTTTAGGCACTCATAACTCATTGGGTAAAGTAAGCCCTTTCCAGGGGCCCCCAAAGCCGGACCCTCAAGACCCGGATTCTTTACTTATGAACTCGGCGGCAAATATAGCGCCCAGTGGGCGGCATCCCGTGATGCTTCCACCAGCGTTTCAGAAAATGTGGGATGCACGGCAATGCTCCTTGCAAATTCACCCACGGTAGATTCCAGCTGCATGGCCAGCACCGCCTGCCCCACCAATTCCACGGCCTGGGCGCCGACCACATGGACTCCCAGTATTTTTCCATATCGGCTGTCGGATACGATTTTAGCCGCCCCGGTCATTTGATCCTGAGCCATTGCAAGTCCGTTAATGGGATATGGAAAATCACCCACTTCAACCTCATATCCCTGGCCTTCTGCTTCCTCTTCCGACAGCCCGACGGCGCCCACCTGGGGAATCGTCCATATGCCCCGGGGGATCAGCTCAAAGGGAAACTTGGAAGGTTTTCCCATGGCATTTTCAGCCGCAACGATTCCCATGCCAGACGCTGCATGGCTGAGCATCCAGCCCCCTGCGGCATCCCCCACGGCATAGATTCCGTCGATGGTGGTTTCCAGCCGGTCATTGACCTGAATGGCGCCGTCTTCCTTGATCCGGACGCCTGCGGACTCCAATCCGAGATGTGCCGTATTCGGTCTGCGGGCTCCCACCAGCACTTTTTCCACTTCCACTTCTCGAACTTCTTTAGCGGAAAGTTGACAGATGAAACCGCTTTTCGATTTTCGAACCGATTTTAACGTATGCCGGGCGAGAATTTCCACCCCGTCTGACCGCAGCGCCTGGCCGAGCCGCTGCCCGGTATCACCGTCCTCACGGGGAAGAATCCGCTGGCTTTCCATGGCAATGGTGACTTTAGCGCCCATCAGGTTCAGCAGGGTCGCCATCTCGACTTCAATGGCGCCGGCGCCCCAAATCAGCACCGAGGAGGGCATCGTCTTCATTTCAAAGACCTCGCTGGTGGTAACGGCACTATCCTCAAGCCCTTTTATATCAGGAACATCCATACGGCTTCCGGCGGCAATGATGACCTTTCGGGTTTCATGGACGGCTCCATCCACCTCCACGGACCGTCGATTTTTCAGTACGGCACGGCCTGAAATAATTTTAACGCCGTTCTTTCCCAGGAGGCTTTCCATTCCCATGCGGATGTCATTGGCCACTCCGTCTTTTCTTTCGATAATGGCGGCAAAATCGATGTTCCGAACTTCCGCACGGATACCGAAGACTCCGGCCCCTTTAATTTGTTTGAGCAGGTGAGCAGAACGCATCCATATTTTGCTTGGAATGCAGCCCCGGTTCACGCAGGTTCCACCGATTTGACCCGATTCGACCAGCGCCACCTTTCCCCCCAGCTGGGATGCTCGAATAGCCGCAGCATACCCCCCTGGACCGCCTCCGATAATGATTATATCAAACATTCAACACCTCTTGTTATGTCATGATCAGCGTAGGTTCTTCCAGGAACCGGCAGAGAGCCTGTAAAAACTCGCTGGCCGGCGCACCATCCACCACCCGGTGATCCCAGGTCAAAGAGATCGTCATCATGGAGCGGATGGCAATTTCACCGTTGTAGACGGACGGTTTTTCATGGATACGGCAGAGTCCGAGGATTCCGGACTCAGGCGGCCTCAATATGGGGGTAAATCCATCCACCGGAAACATACTCAGGTTGGTGATGGTAAAGGTCCCGCCGGTGACTTCGTCCACGGAGAGCTTTCCCTCCCGGGCCTTCCTTATCAATATGCGGGATTCTTCAGCGATTCTAAGAAGCCCCTTTTGATCGGCATCTTTCAACACCGGAACGATCAATCCTTCAGGCAAAGCCACGGCAATTCCCATGTGCACCGATCCGTGGATAAGTATCTCATCTCCCACAAGGGTTGAATTGATGATGGGAAACCGTTTAAGCGCACGGGAGGCAGCGAGAATAAATATGTCGTTAAATGAGATCCGGATATTTTCATCGTTTTGGTACTCTTTTCTCACCAGATCTCTGAATTTTACCATTTCAGTGACATCCACTTCCGAAAAGGCGGTTAATTGTGCTGTATTTGCGAGGCTTGCATGCATGTTGTCGGCAATGGATTTTCGCATGCCGGTAAAGGGCATGGATCGGACAGGCTGAGGTTCGGCCTGCCGGGCCAGAGCCCTTTCAACGTCGGCCACAACGATCTTTCCGCCGTCGCCGGTCCCGGAAAGGGTTGATATGTCGAGACCGGCCTGCCGGGCCATTTCTTCAGCAAGGGGCGAAATACGGACACCAGCGGGTATGCCTTCCGAAAATTGGGAGACATCCTTTTCAGTGACCCTTCCTTCAGGTCCCGATCCCCGAACCCGGCCAATGTCTATCCCCAGTTCTCTTGCCAGACGGCGTGCAGCCGGGGTTGCCCGCACAAATCCTCCCGCCGCCGGGACAGGAGCCGGGGCCTGAGCTTCAACAGGGGCCGCTTTTTCTTCGGCGGCCGTTGCCGCTTCTGCAGCAGCAGGTTTATCGGCCGCAACAGCTTTAACCGGTTCAAGCGTTTCGCCCGGCTCGGCAAGCACGGCCACAACGGCGCTCACCCGGGCGGAACTTCCCACCGGAACCAAGATCTGAAACAGTATGCCGCCGGCTATGGCTTCAACCGTGTTCGTAATCTTCTCCGTTTCAACTTCGAAAAGCTCTTCGCCTTTTTGAACTGTGTCGCCTTCCTGCTTGAGCCATTTCGTGATTTTTCCCTCTTCCATGGTATGGCCCCACTTCGGCATGATGATGTTGACGGCCAATTTATGTACCCCCTTTCATTTCGAATTCCTGGGAAAAAATAAAACAAGTGTCTCTCTATATAAACGCTGTAGTAAAGTCAAGTTACGCGAAAACGGTCTGCCTGAATCTGGATTACTTGGTTATGCAGTCTACTCAAGTACCTATTTATTCGGGTCTATGACATATATCCTGAGATGATGTCATGGTGTCAGGTGTCAGGTTTCAGTGTTCAGTTCTCGATCACCGGTGTTCCCTGACACCTGACACCCGAAACCCAATATCCTCAATAATGATCATTTCTATTTCAGGGACCATCTTGAATGTTGACCTGATATTAATGGAGAGCCGGATTTAATTATTTGTAACTATTTGAATTAATGTAAATTTTCTTTTATCCGTATCTATTGACAAGGAATCTTTGATGATTAGATTTCCCGCATAATAATAT
>DUZK01000188.1 GCA_013349495.1 Deltaproteobacteria bacterium | reverse complement strand
TGCATTGCAAAATGCAGCAAGTGTGGCTTCATTAATGCTGACCACCCAGGCCATGGTTGCAGAAAAACCCAAAGAAAAAAAGGGGATGCATCCGGGAGCTCAAGGAATGGGCGGCGAAATGGATGAAATGATGTAAACCTCCGTAAAAGGGAGATCATTACGATGAAGAAAAAAGCTATGGCGTATTGGAGTGTTGTTTGCCCTGGATGCAATTTTGGAAGGAAATACCCAAATTCATTTATAGGCAAACGGGTAGTTGAACATTGGAAAAAAGGTTGTCCTGTAAATGAAGCTTATATAGAAGTATTCGGAGGGAAGGAAGAAAAAAACAAACAAAATAATGAGAAGGCTAAAGATTAATATCTACATCACTAAAAAGTTGATGAGTTAATCGGCAATAACCCCGACTAATCGGGAACGAGACAGAAAGGAGTGTGCCAAGATGCAGGCAGAACGAATGAAGATTGCGCCCGTTACAGTAGCGTATGCAGACGAGGAGCAGCGCAAGCTGATAGTGGAGTTCGCAATCCCAGGAGCACCAACGGAGACTATCGATGTAAAGGTCCTCAAAGATAGTGTCCATTTATTGGCGCCATCAAGGGATATTGAGTACGTTTCGGCACTGGCTTTGGGTTGGCCGGTGAAACCTGACAAAGCTGAAGCGACTTACGAACACGGATTGCTCCGAATTGAGGTGCCTTTCAAAGATCCAATGGAAGATGCGGTGAAAGTCGCCATCAAGACAGGCACGCTGGAAACCAAGACCAAAATAATTGAAGCCAGATGACCCGCTAATGAGTTAGTTTTAATAGCGGGAAAACACAATTGATATTGAAGCCCTGTCTCTTTGTAGTGGACAGGGCTTTTTGTTTTTAGACGAGAAGATATTATAACCTGAATTTTGTGTAAAGCAGAGGGGGACGGCCTTAAGTTTTTAAGTTTCTATAAAATTGAAGTCAAACCATACCGATTTTTGATACCATGATAGCTTGTGATACCTTATGGAGATCACATCCGCACCCAATCCTGCAACATAAAAGAATAGTACACAATAGAATTCATTCGATCTGAAACCTGAGGGATTGCCAGTATCCCATATTGGCATCAACCTGTGATATCCACAGTGAACCATTCATAGCCCTAAGATCAATGGACTGTAACATTCAAATGGAAGTCTTAACGATTTAGCGATGAATATTCTATTATTCTGCCGAATGTGATGGTGAATCAAAGCGAGATTCAAAATCATGGTTTGTTTTGTACATCGCAAATATTATTCGTTATCCGCCTCAACTCAAAATAGACCGTTATTCCTTTGAAAATCATCCAAGGGACTATGGCTATTCCTCCGATTATCATCTATCTTTACTGATACAGAATGTATTTGGCGATCGATATCTAATGTTGCATGTTGCGGATTGCGGATCGCATGATACAACTTGCCGGTTTCGGGTTTTAAAATATGACCGATTGGAGGTTCCATGTTTAGATTTGAAACAGCGCAAAAAGTTTGTGAGATCGGAGGGGTCAAGTTCGGCGGACAGCCCGGGGCGTACCCGACCGTTGTCTGTTCTTCCATATTCCAAAAAGGGGACCGGGTGTTTGAAGGAAAGCGGAAGGAAGGCTTTGACGAAAAGCGGGCCGAAAAACTTCTTAAAACTCAGGACAAACTGGCTGCTGAGACCGGCATACCGGGGATGGCGGATATCGTCGCCAACACGGGAAAAGAATTTGAGCGGTTCATCGATTTCGTGACATCAATGACCGACATGCCCTTTTGCATCGATGCCTGGGTGCTGAAGCCGAAACTGGAAGCTGCGGCATATTGTGCTGAGAAAGGCCTGCTGGACCGTATGTTTTATAACAGCCTGACGGTCTGGGAAAAAGATATCGAGACCGAGATCCGAGAGATTTCAAAGATCGGTGTAAAGCACGTCCTGCTCGTCGCCTTTGATCAGGAAGACCAGATGCCCAGCGGCCGCATCACCGGCACCCAGAGGCTGCTGGATGCCATTGAAAAAGCGGGGGCCGAATTTGACAGTATCTTTGTGGACACTTCTGTGATGAACGGTCCTGCAACAGCGCTTTGCGGGATTGCCAACCGCATGATCAAGGAAAAATGGGGTATCCCCGCAGCCAGTGCGCCGAGCAACGGTTCATATATGTGGACCCAGGCCAGAGATCTATGGGGCTTTAAGGGGTGGGCTGCAGCCGATGCCGCGCTGGAGGCGCTGTCTTCCTTTATGTACCACGATATGATTTTTTCCGGACCCATGGCCGGCGCCTGCAGGATTTTCCCTGCTATTGCCATGGCCGATGCGTTTTTAGCCACTTCGGTATTTTCAGAAACCGGAGAGCTGCCCAAAGATTCGAATCATCCGCTCTATAAGCTGTTTCCTGAATTTGTGGATCAGCTGAAGTCGATTTCATAAAACGTTTAGAGTCTTGATTCTGGAATTTGTGTTCATTATGGCAAAACTTTTTTCATTCAGCCACCAAGGCACTGAGGCACGAAGAAAAAAATAATATCTTTGCGACTTTGCGGCAAATTGTTTTTTGACACTTTTCCGGCTTGCCCGCCTCCCTCTGGCTGGTTTATCCGGGTTAGGTTTAAAAATTGAAAGGAGTGATAGATGGAAGAATTAACCCCCAAAGAGCGAGTTAATCGTCTTTTCAAACGGGAGCCCATAGATACCATGCCGTGTTTCAGCGGAATGGGCATGGTCACCATTCAGGTGATCAATGAAATGGGCATTCGGTTTCCCGAGGTTCACACATCGGCCGAATATCTTGCCCGATCAGCGGTTCTTACCGCCGAGATGTTCGGTTTTGATGCGGCGATCATCCCGTATGATATGGGTACCGTGCCCGAAGCAATGGGCCGTGGGATCAGTCTATACGAAAATTCGGACGATATTCTCTATCCCACCGTACCCAGCAAATGGGCGACGATCGATGATGTGGAGATACCCGAAGATTTTATGAGCCAGGGTCGAATGCCGCTGGTTGATGAAGCCTTTGAACTCATTAAGGCTCAGGCCAATGGAAACCTTGCCCTGGGCGGGTGGGTACTTGGACCGTTCACCATGGCCGGCCAGATAGTAGAACTGGATCTGTTCATTAAAGGCGTGCGGAAGTTTAAAGAAAAGACCGAAGCATTTATGGAAAAAATGACCGATATAGTGATCAAAGTGGCCAAAAATTACGAGGCGCTGGGCGTGGATTACATGAATATCCGGGAGATGGGCACCGGATCCGATCTTCTCTCCCCAAAGGTCTGGGAAACACTCATCGGTCCGAATCTCAAGAAGATATTCAATGCCATTGAAATCCCCGTCATCAATCACATCTGCGGATCCACGGATTTAATCATCGAAATGATGAACGAGTGCGGGGCCGATGCCATCAGCGTCGATCAGAAAAACAACCTGGCTGAATCACGTAAAAAGCTCGGAAATGATGTGCTGCTGCTGGGCAATTTTGATCCGTACGGCACCCTGGTTACCGGTGATGTCTCCAACGTGGAGCCGGTAATAAAAAAATGCATCGATGACGGGGCCGATGCGGTGTGGCCGGGTTGTGATATTTGGCCGGATGCGAAAAAGGAGAATGTGGAAGCATTTGTCGATACGGTGCGCAAATACGGCAAGTCGGCGTCGCCGGCTGTAGGAAGATTGTAATATCCGAATTCAGCCGACAGGGTTTTAATTCGATGGTAAAGGAGTTTCCTTTTTTGGACGCTGACCCACCAGGCAAAAACGGCGGGCAAGTGAACGCAGATATTTTAGATTAAAAAAAATTATTATCTTCGTTTATCTGAGAAAATCTGCGTCCTATTTAACTCGAAACATTGGGAGGATACAACATGGAAGAGGCAAGAAAAAAAGAGATTCTTGATAAGCTGGCTGAAGCGGTTGTGGAGTTTGAGGAAGATATGGCCAGGGAGTGGGCGCAGACCGCCCTGGACGAGGGAATGGAAGCATTTGAGGCCATCATGCAGGGGCTGGCGGCCGGAATGGAGACCGTCGGAGATCTCTATGATCAACAGGAATATTTTGTTCCTGAACTGCTCATGTCTGCCGATGCGTTATATGCCGGACTGGATATTCTCAAGCCGCACATTAGAGAAGAAGATGTCAAAAAAATGGGTCAGGTGGTTATCGGCACGGTGCAGGGGGATGTGCATGATATCGGGAAGAACATCATTAAACTCATGTTTGAAGTGGGCGGATTTGAGGTTCACGATCTTGGAAGGGACGTCCCGTTGGAGAAATTTGTGGAAGAGCAGCTTAAAACCGATGCTGAAATTGTGGCCATGTCTGCCATGATGACCACGACCATGACCGGAATGAAGAAGGTCATTGCGATGATCAAGGAAAAAAATCCGAACGTGGCCATCATGTTGGGCGGCGCCCCGGTAACCCAGGATGTGGCGGATCTTTTCGGCGCAGACGGTTACGCGGCGTCGGCCGGAAACGCTGTTCAGGAAGCCATCAAGATGATCAGCAACCTGAGGAAGCTGCAGGGCAAGGCGTGAATCCGTTTAAAAAGGGATTGGCAAATTGAGTACGGCCGGCCGGGATGATCTGTTGCGCCGGTTTTTGATGCACGATGCTCGATACGGGATACTCGATTTTAAAGGTAACCCTCCTTATTTTATCCAGCATCCAGCATCAAGTATCCAGTATCCAGTTGAAAAGGAGAGGTTCGAATGGGCGATGAAAATGCAAAGGTGATCTTTCAACCTTCAGGCCGACGGGGCGAGGTTCCGAAAGGGATCACCATAATAGAGGCGTCACGCCTGCTGGGTGCGGATATCGAGGCCCTGTGCGGGGAAAGCAAGGTCTGCGGCAAGTGCAGGGTGCGTATCGAAGAAGGGTTTTTTGAAAAATACGGTATCCAATCCCGGCCGTCCCATGTGAGTCCCTGGCAGGCGGTGGAGGAGAAAAAGTTCATTAATGCAGAAGACCGAAGGGCAGGATACCGGCTGGGGTGCGCGGCCAAGGTTGAAGGAGATCTTCTGGTCTTTGTGCCGGAAGAATCCAGAGCCGGCAAACAGGTGGTGAGCAAGGCGGCTCGCGATATTCATATTGATCATAATCCCGCAGTTAAGTTGTACTATATCGGAGTTGAAAAACCGTCATTTGAAGATCCCACCGGTGATTTTGAACGGATCTGCACCGAACTGGAAAACCGATATGGTCTCAAAGACCTGAGGATCGATATTCAGGCGCTAAGACAACTGCCCGCCGTGCTGAGGAAAAAGGACTGGAAGGTCACGGTGAGTGTCTGGATGGACCAGGAAATCATTCGTGTCCAACCGGGAGAACGCGAAGAAAGCTACGGTATGGCCATAGACATTGGAACCACGACCGTGGCGGCCTATTTCTGCAATTTGTCCACCATGGAGGTCATGGACACGGTTTCCATGATGAACCCCCAGTGCAAGTATGGTGAGGATGTGATGAGCCGCATCACGTATCACATGATGAACCCGGGGGGCCTTGAAAAGATGAGCAGCGACATTGTGGAAGCGCTCAATGCGTTGATCGACGAGGCCATAGCAGGCACGTATCCACCCAAAAAGAAAGTAAAAAAGAAAAAAGGGGAAGAAGACCCGGAGGAATGGATCGAGGTGCCGGAGGAGGGGAAAACGTATGTTCGTCTTGTAAAGGAGGATATCGAGGATATCACCATCGGGTGTAATACCGCCATGCATCATATATTACTGAAAATCGATCCGGAACATGTGGGATTGGCCCCGTTTCCTCCGGTGATCCACCACAGTCTGGACATAAAGGCACGGGACCTGGGTATCAACACCAATCCGTCATCATATGTCTTTGTATTACCCATCGAGGCAGGGTTTGTGGGTGCGGATAATGTGGGTGTTTTGATTGCAGAGGAGCCGTATAAGAAAGATGAAATACAGCTTATCATCGATATCGGCACCAATGGGGAGTTGGTCCTGGGCAACAAAGAGAAGCTCATCTCTTCTTCCTGTGCCACAGGCCCGGCACTGGAAGGAGCGCAATTGAGCTTCGGTATGCGGGCCGCGCCCGGAGCCATGGAGCGGATCAATATCGATCCGGAGACTCACGAGGTGGACTATAAAGTCATCGGAAGAGATGCCTGGCTCAGATACTCCGAGCCGGAGGATATGAAGGCCAAAGGGATCTGCGGGTCCGGGATTCTGGATTTACTGGCCGAGCTGTACAAAGCCGGTATCGTCACCAAAAGCGGAAGATTCAATAATAAAGGGCACAAGTCCGACCGTTTCCGTAAAAATGCGGAAAACGGCCAGCCTGAATTTGTCCTTGCCTGGGCCGAAGAGACCAGCATTGACAAGGACATTGTGATCACACAGAAGGATGTGCGGCAGATACAACTGGCCAAAGGGGCCCTTTATGCCGGATGCAAACTTATGATACGCCGCATGAACGTTGAGAATGTGGACAAGGTGAAAATTGCCGGCGCCTTCGGTACCCATGTAGACCGTGAAAAGGCGCTGATCATGGGCTTATTTCCGGACTGCGAGATCGAAAAAATAGTATCCGTGGGAAATGCCGCCGGAGACGGGTGTCGGGCGGCACTTCTGAATCGAAAGAAGCGCGAGGAAGCCGACTGGGTATCCCGTAATGTAGAGTATATTGAACTCACCGTGGAACCGGATTTCCAGCAAGAATTCATGGAAGCCATGCAGATACCGCATATGACGGATGCTTTTCCACACTTAAAGGGGATAGTGCCGGAAGAGATTTTGAACCAAAAGTGATGCCTCAAGCTTAGCATGTAACTAAGCTTCATCCGAGACTTTGCTCGTAAGAATTAATACCTTCAGAGCAATCGTTTGCTTTCAATGAGAGACACTCGAAACTTGATACTTGAAACTTGGGAAAGGTATTCAATCAATATTAAAGGTCCAATCCGTTCTTATCCAGTTTCAAATTTCCAATTTCATTTACAAAAAAACAGAAGCTCATTTAATAATCGACAAAGCATTGTCGGTTTCACGGCACTAAGCGTTTAGTACTCAATGCCTTCTCGGGCGCGTGCACCGCTGTAATATGGGTGCTTTACCTGGACCAGTTCCGTTGCATAGTCAGCCGAATCCATAATTTCCGCCGGGGCATTAATACCGGTCATAACGAGTTCGATTTTACCCTTGCACTTTTCGATAAGTTCCAGAACCTGCTTTTTCTCAAGGGTATTGAATACCAACGTATCCAAAATTTCATCGCATATGAGCAGGTGGGTTCCGCGTTCAATGGCCTCAAAGGCGAATCCCAAGGCTTTTTCCGCGTGTTCGTAATGGACCGGCTTCGGTCCCTGTGACATGATAAACGGATGTTTACCGGGGCACCGGTACCGAATATTGGGGATCCTTTTGAAAATAGAGACTTCTGCCGAGGTTCCGGACTTCATAAATTGAACAATATCGACCTGAAGATTGTACCCGGCCGCTCTGACGGCCAAACCCACCGCCCGGGTGGTTTTCCCGACCCCTTGGCCGTAGTAAACATGAAAGAGGCCGAGGCCCTTTTCCTTTATGAATCCGGCTCGTTGCTGGGGATAAAAAATCGGTTCCACCTCCTTTCGGTTTAAATTCAAACATAACATATGATGATGTCAAGAGCTATCCTTTGCCCAGCTCTTGGTAAAGATCCAAATCATCCCGGATGCCCAAGCGGGTGAGTGCGAAGTCATAGCGTACGGGGTCCTCAGGACGGATGTCCCTAAAACCTTCCGTAATTTCCATGGCCGTTCGAAGGTCGGCCTGTTTTCTTTCGGTAAAACCGAAAATGCACCCGATGCGATGCATGTGGGTGTCCAACGGTATAATCAATTTGGATGCCGGTACCTCCTCCCAACCCCCGGGATCCACTCTGTCTTTTCTGACCATCCACCGCAGAAAAAGATTGAGACGCTTACAAGCACTGCCCCTTTGGGGATCGGGGACGAGATGTCCCGTTTTTTGTTTGCCGTCAGCAGTTAAATTCCGCACAAAATAAACGAGTCCGGGAAACACGGTATCGTCATCTTTGCTGACACCCTTCAGAAAGCAGGAGTACAGACTTCCGTGTTCTTCCGCCACCTGTTTTATCCCTTTGAGCAATGCCGAGAGATGGTTGCCGGTGGCAAATCGGTGGGTAAAATCCGAGAAGTCTTTCCTAAGCGTTTCGGGGGTTAAGGATCAGCCCTTTCAAGGTAGTAAATACTCATTGTTTTCTACCTGCCAAGATTTTTGCTATGGAAACATGCGGATGTTTCGGATCTATTTTTTGTTTGACCACTGGTTTTTTGGGACCTCTTGGGCT
>DUZK01000187.1 GCA_013349495.1 Deltaproteobacteria bacterium | reverse complement strand
CATGGTCTCAAACTTGCTGGGCCCTCGTGGAAAAAGTTTAAAAATGGTAAAGGAGACCAACTGACCGGGATAATGGCCGGGATAGACAAAGCCCATGTCGGCGACACCGGCGCCGATTCCCTTAAAGACCTCTTTGGAGCCCATTAACGCGCCGCCCCAAAAATCCTGAATTTTCAGTTGGCCGCCGGTCTGCTCTAGGACTTCCTTCAGAAAGACATTCTTAACAAACTCGGTTCGCATGCCTCCGGGTGGATCATGATCATTATACTTAAGGATGACGGTTTTTGCCTCGGATCCGGCGATCCAAAAAATCATCACCAGCAACGATAAGATCACGCCAAAAAACGTTTTACGGGACATAGTGTCCTCCTTTCTTCAGATGGGTTTAAACAAATTACGATCTATGCCGCAATAAGTCCTTTTTCGGATTCTTTAATTCACCTCCTTTGTCTTATAAACAATTTCCTGGTGAGCGGTGTTATTAAAACTACGTCTAATCGGAGCGTGTCTACGCTTGGATACCCCATGGCGGGTATTTGGCGTGTCACAGCGCCTGCTGCGGGGGGCTTCTTTCCTTATGGCTTCAAGTATTTGTTGAAATGGATTTTATTGTCAAGGAAAATTTGTACACGACCTTGGTGTCAATGCTACCCTCTCATTCGTATATTTATAAATGCTGCATGAAATATTAGGGCTAAAATGGCCGGCGATTGTGAAGAGCGCTGGATTAATATCGCACTTTATGTTATCGGCTGAATTATGGAAGTACAAACAATCGCCAAAGCGGTTGAGGCCCGACTGCCGTTTGCAGCATCGCTATTTGACAGCCTGTTTATCCAAACCCGGGATGATCAGGGGGTCACACGGCCGGCCTGGAGTCCCCAAGACCAGCGCGCGGCCGACCTGGTTGCCGAGGCGGCGCGGTCGCTTGATTTCCATGTGTCATACGATCATGCCGGCAATCTGTATGCAACCATGCCGGGAAAGAACCGAACAGTGCCGGGAATTCTGACCGGATCGCATTTGGACTCTGTGCCAAAAGGCGGCAACTATGATGGCGCCGCAGGTGTTGTCGCAGGGCTCACCGCCTTGGCGGCGCTGAAAGACCTCGGTGTCACACCGGAAACCGATATTACCGTCCTCGGTTTGCGTGGCGAAGAGAGCGTCTGGTATGGAATTGCTTATGTCGGCAGCCGTCTTGCCGTCGGTTCGCTTCCTCTCGAGCAGCTCGACAAGCTCCATCGCGGTGATACGGGGTTATCGCTCGGTGAACATATTTCTGCTCTGGGTTACGACATTGAAGCCCTCACACAGGCGACTACCCGACGTATTTCATCATCCAACACGAGGGCATATCTCGAGCTGCACATTGAGCAGGGGCCAGTGCTTGTCAGCGAGGGCCTATCTGTTGCGATTCCAACCACGATTCGTGGCAATGTCCGCTTCCCATATGCGTGCTGTTTAGGCGCCTATGCCCATTCGGCAGCAGCGCCGCGGGCTCACCGTCAAGACGCAGTTTTTGCCGTGGTGGAACTCGTTGCAGAACTGGATCGCTTCTGGGTCGAGCAAGAAGCCGCAGGCGTACCAGACACCGTTTTCACAGTCGGCAAGCTCTTTACCGATGCGAACCAACACGCCATGACCAAAGTTCCAGGTGAGTGTAGCTTTACCCTCAACTTTGGTGGAACGACCCAAGCATTTCTCGACTCGGCGCGGTCTCGCATTTATGAGGTTGCCGAAAAGATTGCCGGGAAACGCCATGTCAAATTTCAGCTGGGTGACTGCGTTGGTTCCGACCCGACGCCTCTTGACCGAAAGCTTCGCAGCCTGCTGAAGAATTCGGCAGACGCACTGGGAATCGTGCACCGGGAGATGGCAACAGTCGGTCATGATGCCTCCATATTCGCGCGTGCCGGAATTCCTTCAGCCATGATACTCATCCGCAATCAGCACGGCAGTCATAACGCGCAAGAGCGAATGGAGATGTCCGATTTCGGGTTGGGTACGAAAATTATCGCATCTACGATTCTCGATCTTGCGGCATCTCAACATGGCTGAAGAAAAGTAAGGAAAGATACCCCAAAACAGTATAAAAACCCTTCAGAGACTTTTGCCCGAAAGGAGTTTGAAATGGGATCCAACCCGTTAGACCTCATTATAAAAGGTGATCTTGTGCTGCCCAATGACGTGGCGGCGAACGCCTCGGTCGGCGTAAAGGACGGTGTCATCGTCGGTTTGTATCAAAACGGCGATGTTCCCCCTGCAACCAAAACAATCGACGCCACCGGAAGTTATGTGTTTCCGGGCATGGTGGATGCTCATGTGCATTCCTACAGCCTGCCCAAGGAAACCTTCGACCATGCGACTCCGGCCGCAGCCGCCGGGGGAGTGACCACCATTATAGAGATGCCCTACGACCGCATCGGAAAGGTTTGCACCGAGCAGCTGTTTGAAGAAAAGATCGAACGGGTCAATACCAGGGCCCGGGTGGATGTGGCACTGCTGGGCACCATTGAAAAGGAAGGGAAGTTGAAGAATGTAGCACCGCTGGTTCGGAAAGGGGCGTGCGGTTTCAAGCTTTCGGTCACCGAAGCGGACCCTGTCCGTTTCCCGAGGATCGACGATGATGTCTTATATGAAGCGCTTCAGGAAATCGGCTCCCACGGGGTTCCTGTGGGGTTTCATGCAGAAAATGATCCCATCCTGACCCACCTGATTAAAAAATTTCGAAATGAAGGAAAAACCGACCCCAAAGCCCACTGCGATTCCCGACCGCCCATCACAGAAACCCTGTCCGTGCTGAAACTGCTTGAGATGGCCTACTGGATCGATGTGGAACTCCATCTCTATCATATCTCCCATCCCCGAAGCATCCAACTTATCGAGATGTACAAGGAATGGGGTGTGGATGTCACGGTTGAGACCTGCCCCCATTACCTGCTGTTGAATTACGATGACATGGATCGGCTGAAGGCATTCGCCAAGATCAACCCTCCCATGCGGAAAAAAGAAGAAGTCGAAGCCATGTGGGATCTTTTGGAATGCGGTTATATCGATATGGTTACCTCCGACCACGGTCCCTGGGCCTATGACGACAAGCAGGCGAAGAACATCTTCGACAATCCGTCCGGAGCGCCCGGAGTCGAGACGATTTTTCCGCTTATGTTCAGCGAATGTGTCGCCAAGCGGGACATGTCGCCGGTGTTTTTGGCGGAGCTTCTTTGTGAAAATCCGGCAAGGCGGTTTAAGGTGTTTCCGAGAAAGGGTCAGATCGCTTTGGGTGCGGACGCGGATTTTGCCATCATCGATCCATCCATCCAGTGGACCATCCGGGCCGATGAAATGCGATCCTATGCGGGCTGGACTCCCTTCGACGGAGTGACAACGGATTGTAAAATCACCCAAACCATCCTCCGGGGCGAGACCATTTACGATGGAAAAGCCGTCCTGGCTGAACCCGGCTATGGTGAGTTTATTCCGGCCATCAGGGAAGCGCAATGATCTGGGATAATCGATAGGGATCGCCTCTGGTCCGATCTCATGGAGGTCGGGAAGATCGGTTTTGCTGAAGGAAAAGGCGTCACGTCACGCTGATAGAATCCGATAGGGAGGCCCGGTAAAGAATATGCCTGAGATGAATACATTCGTGTCAAGCACGACTTTCACTTGCGCCCGCGAACCTTGGCGATAGCCGCTGTAATATCTGATCTTTTCAGACCCACTTTCGCTGCCTGTTTCCGGGCTTCTGCGATAAGCTGGTCAAATTCCTCCAACGAAGGGGGGATATTGCCTTTAGGATAACTGTATCTTTTTCACCTACAACAACAAACTGCGAACCTGCCTTCAAGCCCAATAGCTTATTCAGTCGTCGAAACCATACAGCACGGCTGGATTGTCTGCAAGAATAGCATCCCGGGTCGCTGCTTCGGGGACCCAGTCGAGCAAAACATCGAGACAGTCCGCTTCCTCCGGCCTGTTTCCCGGCGTGTGATTGGGATGCGGCCAGTTGACCGCCCAAACCAGGCGATCGGGCCGCACGGAAACCAGGGCACGAACCTTGTCGCCCACATCGGTATAATTCGGCGGTCCGTCTGTGCTGGCAAGATAAGGAGCGGAAATTTTCACCCAGCAGCGACCCGTCTCCATGAAGCGGAGCAACGCCTGGAAACCCGGATCATCAACGCCGTTTTCCGGCGGTGTACGACCGACATGGTCGACCACAACTTCGACCGGCAATTTCTCAAGGATCGGGATCGCCTCCAGCAGCCAATTGCCGCGATCCTGTATCTGAAGGTGCCAACCGAAAGGTGCAATGCGCTTGGCCATTTCCGGCACGTCGTCTATTGTAAAGTCGTCAACGATGAGGTAGAAGCGCAACCCCCGCATTCCGGCATCGTGTAATCGCTGAAGTTCCTCGGCAGTGACATCCTTTTCCGTCACCGCCACGCCTCGTGCGCGGGTCTGGCCGAAATGCTCGATGGCGTCCAGTGTGCAGCGGTTGTCCGTGCTATACAGCGAAGGTTGGACGATGATGCAGCGCTCGATGCCAAGACGATTGAGCATGGTTTCGTAGGCCTCGATGGAGGCGCCGAAGTCAGGTTTCCGGCCGGGAAACCGCGGATATTCGTCTGCCGGACCATAAATGTGTGAATGGGTCTCGCACGCCTTTGGCGGCGCGATCAATCTCGGTTTCCGACCATCGCCGGAGACCATATATTCATCGTTCATCATACCTCCTTTTGATAAGAATCCGCAGCCCACCCCCCGGCAATGATATGATGAAGTGCCCCAGGAGCATCTATTCTTGACTTTCTCGGCATGCAACCCAGCGAACATATCCCTGGTTTTATTCAAGTTTAATAGTTTTAATACGTCCCCTATCTCAAACCTGCCAAAAAGGATGCCGATATTATATTCCATGAGGAATTAAAGAAGATGTACCCTTGTTATTCTTGCTTCCGGAGAGACGCCGCCTCCGCTTCCCGATCCATGGCTTTTTTGACCCGAAAGTAAGAGGTGATCATTATAAAAAGACCGATAAATATGAAGGAGGCACTGATCGGTCTCGTAAAAAAAATTGCGGGATCGCCGTGTGAGATGATCAGGGACCTGCGCAGGTTCTGCTCCACCATCGGGCCGAGGATGATGGAAAGAAGGATGGGAGATCCCGGATACTCGTAGTAATACATGAAATAAGCGATGATACCGATGATTAAGGAGATTCCGACATCGAAAAAACTGAACCGCATTGCATAAGAGCCGACAACACAGAGTAGAAAGATCACGGGCGTTAAAATTCGTCGATCAATGTTGATCAGCCTCGCAAAATACCGTGCACCGGCCAACCCGACAAAGAGCATGACAAATTGCGATAGGATCATTGCCGCAAAGATGGGGTATACGATTTCCGGATGATCCCTGAAAAGCATGGGGCCGGGTTGAAAATTATGAATGGTCAGTGCTCCTAACAACACAGCGGTCACGGCATCTCCCGGAATGCCGAGTGTCAACATCGGGACCATGGCACCGCCGGCACAGGCATTATTTCCGCTTTCCGGGGCTGCGATCCCCTCTAGAATACCTGTACCGAATTTTTCCGGATGTTTAGAGGCCCGCTTGGCCTCTCCGTATGCGACAAAGGCCGCGATATCGGTGCCGGTACCCGGGATCGACCCGATAAATACACCGAATAAGGAAGATTTTATCATGGTCTTGAGCACGCTTTTGATCTCGGATAATTTGGGTATTAAATTCTTCAGTTCGGTTTTCACCGCAGGGAGGATGAGGATTTTTTCAATTTCCTTGAAAACTTGGGAATAACCGAACAGACCAATCAGCGCAGGGATCAAGCTGATCCCCCCCAGCAGTTCTCTTGAGCCGAAGGTGAACCGAGGAGCTCCGGAAAGCGGATCGAAACCGACGACGGTGAGCATCAGCCCAAAAATTCCGGAAATGAGACCTTTCAGGATTGATTTGCCGGATATCGTAATGATGATTCCGAGCCCGAAAAAAGCCAGCGAAAAGAATTCCGGGGGGCCGAACTTCAGCGCCACTTTGGCGATTTGGGGAGATGCAAAGGTCATCACCAGAGCCCCGATCGTGCCGCCAAACCAGGAAGCAATAACCGCCATGCCCATGGCCTTCCCGGCTTGTCCCTGTTTATTCATTGTATATCCGTCCAGGAGGGTGGCCGCACCGGCCGGTGTTCCGGGAATACCGAGCAGGATGGATGAAATGCACGCCCCATAGATCCCGCCGGTAAAGAGACCGATGAGCATGACCAGCCCTTGGATCGGATCCAGGCCGAATGTAAAAGGAATCAAGAGGGCCACCCCCATGGTGGCGGTGAGTCCCGGCAAAGCGCCAACGATGATTCCCGCGACCACGCCGATAAATACAAAAACAAAGTTTATCGGATTGAGCATAACCTTTCCGAATCCAGCCAGGAGAAGCGTCCAGTCCATGTTTGTATTTCTCCTTTTTACTTTAAATCAATAAGCCTTCCGGCAGGGGAATCACCAAAAAGTACCTGAATATAGCCCAGACGATGATCGAAACGGTCACCGAAGCGATAATGCGCAGAATGATCCTTTTTTGTTTCAGAAGTGCCATCAGGACAAAAAGGAAGAGAAAAGTGGAGGTGGCAAAGCCCAGGAGATTGACCAATACAAGGTAAACGATACAGATTCCGATGGCGACCAGAACCCTTAAAAAACCCCTTGGATCGATATGGTCCTCTTTTTTCAAGGATTTTCCGAGGAAAGCATTTATGATGAGGAGTATGGCGAGGAAGCTCATGAACACGGCCAGGATCCGGGGGAAAAGATCGGGACCGTAGCCGTGAACCGTCAAATCCTTGAAGTTTCCCGCACACCAGAAAAGGCTACTGCTTAGAGTCAGTAATCCGACCCCCACGCCGATATCAACGTTTTTCATGATCCACCCCCTTCTTGAAAGGGGGCAGCCATTCTGCCCCCTGACGTGCACTATTTCTGCTTAAGGAGACCCACGGATTCTAATACCGGTTTGTGATTTTCTTCGGCCTTGGATAGAAATGTTTCCAGATCTTTGGGGTTCAGATACACGGTTGCCAGCGCCAGGTCGTAGGCCAATTTCTGAAACTCCGGATCATCGAAACATTTTTTGAATCCTTCGACCAGTACCTTCATGCGGTCTGCAGGAACGCCTTTGGGCGCCGCCAGTGCCCGCCAATCATAAATGATATTCGGATTCGGAAATCCTGCTTCGGCGATGGTGGGGACATCCGGATAGAGCCAATGCCTTTTTTCATCTTCCACATAAAGCACCCTCACCATTTTGCCGCGGTAAAGCTGCAACACTTCACTGATGGTGGTCACCGCCGCCGTTACGTGCCCGCCGACCGCAGCTGTTCGCGCGGGGGCGGATCCATCAAACGGGACATGGACGAATTTAACTTTTTCCCGCAATCCCAAAGATGCCAGTGATAAATGTTGAACGCTGCCGGCGCCTGCGTGCCCCGCAGTGACAACTCCCGGGTTTTTCTTTGCAAAATCAATTAAATCTTTCAACGTGTTGAACTTTGAATCGTAGGCCACGCTCGCAGCGGCCCCTTCCCGGTTGATTAATTGAATGAGGCCATAGTCCCTGTATGAGAGGTCGGCCAGCCCCATCATACGGTAGTTGCTCAAATGAAAGGTAATGACGCCTGCCGTATACCCATCCGGAACGGCGGCCGCCACCGCACCCATTCCGACAGCACCCAACCCTCCGGTCTTGTTGACGACATTTACATTTACGCCAAAATACTTCTTTGCATTCTTAACCAGGGTTCTGGCGATCGTGTCCGTGCCTCCGCCGGCTGCCCACGGAACGATTAAGGTGATGTCTTTGGAGGGAAAACTAGCGGCTGTTACGTTGGATACGGTAAATACAACGAAAAGTGCCGCAACCATAAATACGAAACCTATTTTCTTTAAAGCCATCTCCAAACCTCCTTATGTCTGTTAATGTTAATTGTTCGGATCCCATTTACATGAAAATCGAAATATCACCTCCTCTCTGTTCGGATCTCTAACCACTCAACGAAGGTCGCTTTTCCGGTGTCGACCTTTTGGCAGCGAGGATCATTCATTTCTGCCACGTACTTTCGCGATTTTCTGTATAAAGTCCTTTCGCGATACTACGGAATGATAACCACGGGTAAAAGGGGTCATGACTTCCCCCGAAATTGGGTTAGCACACTTGGATCTAATTTTATTTCACTACTGCAATTTTTCATAAGAAGTCAAGAAGGTTGTAATATAAAACTTCGTAACATTACGAAAATACAGATCTCAGAATACAGATTTTTCCTTTAATGCAAGGACGCTTTTATTTACAGGATTGACGTCGATTTCGCAAAATAATTTGACACAAGCCTGCAAAAAAATTTGACATATAAAATAAT
>DUZK01000186.1 GCA_013349495.1 Deltaproteobacteria bacterium | reverse complement strand
GATAATTATTGCGCTTATTATCAGAACACAACCAAAATGTCAATAATAAACATATGGTTATACTTTTTTAAACGCTTAGTTGTTGAATTTCAGATAGTTTTTTCCTCAGATGTTCAATTTTTTCTACAACATCAGCATGATTCGAAACCGCGCCCCACTGCCCTTTTAGCCGCTCAAGGATCTCGTTCAATCCTTTGAGATCATTTTGAGCATAGGTTGCCCATACGGAGAAGGCGTCTTCTTGAATAGCAGATTGATAATGGTTGAGACTCTCCTGAATGAATTGAAACCCTTCAAAGGCATTTTTACGGCCTTCCGGCACATTGCCTTTGTTCAATATCTTCAATCCATTCCCTAAACGCTGAATAGCCCGGTTCCTGTGGATTCTGGCAATTTTAACATGTCCTTCTCCAACATACCGGGAGTATGGGTATTCCTTAAGAAGCGTCCGGTACCAATCTTCGGCCCTGTCGTATTCTTTCAAATTCTCCAAACAACTTCCGGTAATCAACAAAGAGTTAATCACGTCTCGATGATCATAGCGATAACGGTCTGTCAATAATGGCTGCATAATATTGATAGCTCTATTGAAATATGCATTCGCCTGATCATTCTTCTTTAGTTTCTGTGAATTCACTCCTAATATATAGGCTTGATAACCAGCCACATACACTCGAACAGGCTTATTTCTCAACATTAACCCGGATATGATTAGGATAAGGGAAATGGATAGAAAAATAATTAATAGTACCGGCTTTATTTGCGCGCTGACCCGTTCAAATGAAATCCATGATCTTTCCCAAACCAAATGAATTTTCTCAAAACCGCGAAGTCTCTTTCGACTGAAAGCGGATATCCGTTTATATAGAATCAAGAGTAACAACCCGCACACGGTAATAAAAATGCCGTATACCTCCCATTTAGATCTGCCATACTCAAGGATCACGGTTTTCGATCGTGGGATTACCATCATTAGATGGGGACTCACCGGATATACGCCATAGGCGCCTTTGACCTTCCAATTATGGAAATAGGAGACTTTGATCAAGTGGGGAAGCCCGGGTTTATTGGTGGTGAATTGAATTTTGTCATGATCCAGGTGGGCATCAATTTGAAATCCACTTCCGTCTATTCGATTTGATCGGAAGTAATCGAGTTCAAACACACTGTCCGTAACTCCTGCAAAAATCTTCCTGTCCTCGGGGTCTTTCACAAATTGTTCAGGAACCAGGAGGACATCGGTTCGGTCAGCATCTTTATACCATGTGAAAAAATCATCCACCCAGTTTTTACCCTTGTAAAGAACCGGCCTGAATTTCGGGATGTCCACATACCGGCCGTCGCATTGTTCATACCGGTAAATGGACAATTGACCGAATTCAGCCTCTTTACGAAACGATTTGGACCTGTTCAGCGCCTTTTTTGCTGTATCCGTGGCAACAACCAGTTGGGACAGGTTGTAAAGATCGAAATGCTTGGGAAGGGCTTCGGTATTCACCTTAGAAAGGATTTGCGGTTTCGGCGTTTTAACATCACGTGAGAATTCCGTTTGTATAAACGCCATAAATCTGGAAGAAATGGAGCTTGCATAATGAATTCCCTCCAGTGTCTGTCGTCCGGAGAAGTATTGCAGCGATTCAAAAGCCCGATCTCCCCCGTATCTGCCGTAAAGATCGCACTTCTCATAACCGACTCGAGGCGCATTCAACGGATCCAGCCCTTCTTTCTCATAAACGGTTCTGAGATATTGGTTTGCCTTCTGGAATTCCTGATAGCCTGCAGCCATCTCATAACCCTTGTTGTTAAACCGGTACCAGTTGGATGCCCGCTGAGGACCAAAGATTACGACAATTACGGCAAGATAACAGGCGGTAATCCCGAATGCCGCTCTTATAACTATTCTTCTCTCCGCAAGGAATGGATTCAGAGTATCGGCTAATAATAAAAGGATGAGTGCGAACCCGAGTGGAGGCAAGAATCTTATATCCGGGACTTGAAGAAAATGTGCGGAGAAATAGGCGACAATGCAGCCGAAAACAACTGTTAACCATAAAAAAAATCGTTGAGATGACACATTTTCCAAAGCTGAATTCAAAAAATGAGTAAACTTTCGTGAAATGCCGAAATAATAAAACATACCGGCACTCAGCATCCCATGAATCCCGATCATTAAACCTGGATTCAAGAGCGTTTCCTTTAGGGGCAAATCGTGAAGATTCTTAATAATTGCCCAATGAAAACCCAAAAGACACAAAAAAATCATTCCCGAGAAACAAAAAGCCCCGAATATCCTGCTAAACCTTGCTATATCGTTTCTAAATACGGCCCGGATGCCGTTGCTCGCTACGAGTATAGCGATTACTACAGATATTGGTATCACCCACATATCAAGTTTTATGCCTATCATCTGCCCCAGGGGTGACTTTGAATAATCGGAAACCGCCAGTCCGGTAAGCCAAATCTCTTCACCCAACGCAAGATATTTCCCCGTTAAATATGCTGCGGCGAATGATCCCGAAAAGATAAGCAAGATAAATACCCAGAATGGATACACTGGATGGCTATCTTTCAATTTAATAACATGAAGCGCAAATCTGGGGCCAACGGCCAAAACAATAATCAAAATTCCGACCAAAGAATATCGTAAATTGTCAAAATCCTTCCATATCATGTACACAGGGGTTGTATACGGGTGTCGATAAGCCATTAATGGCAGTATCCAAAAAGCCATGCACACAAAAGCAATGGTTCCGACACCCAATATATATTTGATTTGCTTTCCCCGGAAGAATGCAAAGACCATAATCATCAATGCCGGAATAAAAACAAAAAGATGAGACAGACCAATCGCCCCCAATAACAACCCATTTTTGATCATGCCGGCCCCAGTCTCAATCCCTCTATAAAGCGTACCGATGAAAAGTATAAACAACGCGAATGTGAACATATAACAAAACTCACCGGCAAAAGTGCTCAACGTGTTCCCGCCGAACATGGTATAAAACTCATTGAAAACAAACAACAGTGATCCTGCAGATCCGATGATCGGGGCTGGAAATCGATACCCCATATTGCGTAGTCCCGAATAGGTCGCCACTGGCAAAAGAAAAATACCGCTCATAATTACCCACTTAAGGGAAATGGTTAACGGTATTCCGAACAGATTGGACGGAATGACGGCAAGCAGAAATGGGGGAAGAAAATAGAAGTTGAAATTGGGATACCCGCAAAAATTCCCCATATCCCAACCGGTTAGGCGGAAATTCGGGAGCAGGACTTTAGAAAGGTGATGGGCAATATTGTGCCAGCTTGCCGTGTCGCCGCCGGTCACCACCGTATCATACAGCATGTATCGGGCATCAAAATATATGAGAAGGAAAGCCTCCAGGCCCAGGAGCAGGAGAAGGTCAATCCAAAGGGGAAAGCGATGTTTTTCTGTAGATAGTGTCATCTCAGGAGGAACGTCTTGCCCGAAGGGCAATTTCAAACAAATCCTTCAACATATACACCGAATCCCGGCTGAGGCGGACCTTCGATCCGGTGTGTGAAGTTAACGTAACAGGTACATCACAGACGGTCAGGCCAAGAGCTGCTGCGATAGTGAAAATTTCGACATCAAATGCATATCTGTTTGTTTTCAGGTGGGTAAAGATATTGATGGCGGCATCTCCGGTAAATGCCTTAAACCCGCATTGTGTATCGGTCGATTCGATCCGAATCAATCGTTTGACAATGTTTGAAAAAATCTTCCCGGCGGTATTTCTCAGCGTGAGCATGCTGAAACCGTTTGAAATCCGTGATCGATCCCTCAATCCGGCAACAACATCACAATTGCGCTTCTGGAAAACGCGAATTGCGTCTATAAATGCATCCAGGCCGTATGGAAGGTCGGCATCGGTAAAAAATCTGAATTTGCCCGTAGCATTCAAAATCCCGAATTTTACAGCCGCCCCCTTTCCCTTATTCTGCGGCGATCGAAGCGCACGGAAGTTGTCAGGCAATGAATCAGACCTGATTTTATCCCATGTATTATCCGTACTGCCGTCATCCACACAGACGACCTCGAAAGAGTTAAAATTCTCCTCGCAAAACACTGCCAGAGATTCCAACGTCGGCAAAATCCGATCCTCTTCATTATATGCCGGAACAATAATCGATATCGGATCAGTAATTTTCAATTTTCTTTACCCAAACCCCGATTCCAATCCAAACAACTAACAAAACAGGAAGCGCCGCCAACCAGTACCATTTCGTTGCGATAAACCAGTTTTCAGCCTCTTGAATCCGGATAACCGAGTTCAGCAATATTGTTTGATGGTGTTCGTTCACATTATATTCAAGTGTACAAAATGCCGGATACTTCGCCCCGCCAGCCCCGTAACGGTTGTTCAAATCGAATGAAAAATCCTTGACTTCCCGGGAAGCTACAGATATGTGTTGTGTGCTTTCAGAGACGGATAGAGCATAAGGAAGATAGAGCTTTGCCCTCAGATTGAGCGGCTCCACAGATTGGTTGGTTACCTGTATTTCCAACTTTCCTTCCCGCTTTACCGTTGGGTTTGTCGCCTTACCCTTTACTCCCTTAAGGAATCGGCTTTTGACATTAAAGGTCCCGGCCGAAAGCGCTGAAAACGGGTGTTGATTGGCGTCATGAAACCGAACCTCTCCGATAAAAGGAAAAACCCCTTTCTTATCTTCTGAAAGGTCGGTGTTTATATGAAAGGTATGGGATTTCTGAACACCTAATCGCTCTATTTTATCCGAGATTATAGCTCTATCAAAAATATGAAGAACCCCTCTGAGGCGTTGGGCAGCCTCGGTTCCGGTATTGGTTGCAACGATTTTCGTTTGTATCACTCCATTTCGAATCGAAAGCGTCGTCTTCAACGAGATCCGAATCACCCCGGCATCAACTGTTTCAGTCACGACTGCACAGAAAGCGCTTATGAAAACAACCATTAAAATTGTAAATAAACACCTCACCATCTAACCCACTTCACCTCTCACCCTCTGCCCTATGCTCTCTTCCCGCAAATATCCTTCCAATCCAAAATTCAAAATTCAAAATCGAAAATTCTCTTCTCAACTTCTTACCTTCTCATCTTCATAACTTCTATTTTCTACCCTACGCCCTATGCCCTATGCCCCATGCCCTCTGCCCTTTGCCCTCTGCCCTATGCTCTCTGCCCTCTGCCCTATGCTCTCTGCCCTTTGCCCTATGCCCAAACCTCCCACCATCTCTTCTTCGGTTTTAACGCTTCCGGCACGACAACATCTTCTCCATCAATTACTGCTTGTGGCCGATCACTCACCATTGCCATCGCCTCTGATTCGTTTTGTAGAATCGTTGCAGCGACTTCCACAGCGTGTGAGAGAATCGGTGGCCGCCGGTCTGATGAATGGGCATCGGAAGCAATGATGTGTGCCAGGCGAAGCTGCAGCATCTTATGAACGCTTTCCATCGCTTCCCGTCCGAAATCTCCGGTTATGCTCATGGCCGTCACCTGTATCAAGCATCCCATGTTAATCAGATCGTGAAGAACATCCATGTTGTACTGAAAAATCAGATTCCGTTCCGGATGCGTGATGATAGGTGTGATTCCGTTGAGCCGAAGTTTAAACAGCTCGTCCCGTGAACCCTCCGGAATCGCATGGACTGGAAATTCCACCAGGAGATGATGCATACGGTTGTTAATGGTGTAGACTTCCCCCTCCATTACCTTTTCCGTCAACCCCGAACAGACATGCACGTCGGATCCCGGGCATATTTTCAACCCTAACTGTTCTTCAGATAATACGGATTGAAACTGCTCGATTGCTTTGTTTATTCGCGAATGCGGATTGAGATATTTATCGTTGAGCGTATGGGGAGTCGCCACCAGGGTGTGAATCCCGTCGGCAACCGCCTGCTTTGCCATGGAAATGCTCTCGGCTATATCGAGGGGACCATCGTCAAGGCCGGGGAGGATGTGGCAGTGAATATCAATCAAGAGTTGTATTCGGCAGATGAAGTGGCGTTTTTATCTTTTTTTCTTTGCTTCCGTTTCCGATGACCGTCTTCTCCGTAATAGTAATAATAGTATTGGTAGTAATAATAACTGTCTCTTCCGGTCTGTACCCCGTTGAGAACGGCGCCGAGCAATCTGGCGTTAACCGATTGAAGTTGTCCCAATCCGGTTTGTATCAAGGGTTTGGGCGTGACTCCGGCTCGAACAATCAATATCACACCGTCCGATAGGGGTGCCAGGACAGAGGTATCGGTAACCGCCGTAATTGGCGGAGTATCGATCAATATCCGGTCATAATCTTTCCGCAGGGCTTCGATCAATGCCTTCATTTTCTTTGAGCCCAGCATCTCTGAAGGATTCGGGGGAATCGGTCCGCTCGCTATGACATCCAGGTCCTTTATCGGCGTACGTCGAACAACTTCTTTTAATTCGTCTGTTCCCACCAGAAAACTCGATATCCCCGAATCGCGAGGAATCTCGAAAATCTGGTGAACACGGGGCCTCCGCATGTCACAATCCAACAGCACGACACGTGATCCGCTCTGGGCCATGGCAACAGCCAGGTTGGAAACACAGGCGGTTTTTCCTTCTTCCGGTCCAGCGCTTGAAATCAGAACCACTTGGGGAGAATGGTCTGCCGAAGTGAAAAGTATACTGGTACGAATTCCCCGAAACGATTCGCTGGCGGTCGATTTGGGCGAGTGGACAGTGACTAGGTCCGGCGCGATTCCGTCAAAATCGCCGTTGGTTGTATATGCCGGCACCAGGCCGAGATACGGGATCCGAAGTTGAGACTTCACTTCTTCGGATAGTTTGATGGTGTTGTCAAGATACTCCAGGAAAAATGCGAAACCGATCCCCAAAGTCAAACCCACCACCATGGCAAGCAACAGGTTCATTTTCTTTTTGGGTTTAATCGGATATCGCGGAACCTCGGCTTTATCGATAATCCGAATATTACCGGTTTTCATCTCTTCGGTCAGAGAAGTCTCTTTAAATCGCTTGACCAAAAGTTCGTACATGTTTCGGGAACTTTCGGCTTGGCGTTTAAGCACCCCAAACTGGATGGCTTTCTTGTTTAAGGCCAGGCTTTCGGTCTTTTGCATATTAAGCGCTTTTCTCAAAGATTCTTCTTTTGCCACCGCCAGTCGATACTCGTTTCGCAGGGAACCAACGACACGTTTGACTTCTTGAGCCTTTCGCATCGTGAGCTCCTTTAGCTCGGATCGTATTGCCACCATTTTGGGATGGTTTTTGCCATATTTCTTTGAA
The DNA here is from genome assembly GCA_013349495.1 of Deltaproteobacteria bacterium. Taxonomy (GTDB): domain Bacteria; phylum Desulfobacterota; class Desulfobacteria; order Desulfobacterales; family SURF-15; genus DUZK01. Next base: position 1,169 of record DUZK01000186.1, on the reverse strand, counting down.
AGCTCAGATGAACGGTTGTATAGATTCACTTCCATTTTTTTGATATCACGAACCAATTCATTCTTTAACACTTCGGGAATGGAATCGAGCATTTCCGGTGTATCTTCTAAAGCCAAGGCTTGTTGATACCGTGTTTCAGCCCCAACGCGGTTGGATTCAGCTTCCACGACTTGTGCGTTCAATTGTGCAAGCTTTTCGGCGGTGATCTTTTCGGCATCACTGGAGAAGTCGGTAATAATCTCGTGCTTTTCTTTGTAGCGCAGAAGATCGTTTTCTGCTGCTTCAACCTTTTTCCGTTCCTCTTCAATCCGCTCGGTTAGCCACTTCACGGCATCTTTGGCAGCCTCAAGCTTGATTTCAAGATTCTTATCAATATAGGTCCGAACCAATTCGTTCACCATGCTTGCTGCCAACTTAGGGGCTTTCGCCTCCATGTTGATATCCACAAGACGACTGTTGCGAATCGGTTGCACATTAATACGGTTGATGAAGTCTGATACGAGATCTGAATCCGGTGTATATTCACCGGCTTCATCGGTTACGTCTGCTTCCTCAGGTAGCTCGGTCCGTATAATCGATTTAACCCAGTCTTTCCAAAATGTTATGATATCCTGGACCCACTGTTTCGCATTTGATATGATATCGTCCTTGGGTGGCGGGAAGAACTCCAGGCTGTTTTCTAGATCCAACCGTTTGATCACTTCTCTGGCTACGGTGCGGCTTTCGATGATTTTATATTGGGTCTGATAGTAGTCGGAACCGGTGGTATCCACCGCCATCACTTCCTGTATGGAGACCACGTTCGGATTTTCTTTTTCAATAACGATACGTGCGGTTGCCTGATAAATCGGCGTAGCGGAAAAGGTGTGAATGGCAACAGTCAACACCACAATCATAAATATGGTGAAAATCAACCACCTTCGCTTTAAAAGAACCCGAAGATAATCCCTCAGGTCAATCTGCTCTTCTTGATACTCTTCGTCCATATTTTAAGTTATTAGTTATTAGTTATATGTAATTCAAAATTCAAAATTACTGTATGCCCTTTCCATCTGCCCTATGCCCTCTGCCCTTTGCCCTCTGCTCCATGCCCTTTGCCCTCTGCTCTATGCCCTTTGCCCTCTGCTCCATGCCCTTTGCCCTCTGCTCTATGCCCTCTGCTCTCTGCT
>DUZK01000185.1 GCA_013349495.1 Deltaproteobacteria bacterium | reverse complement strand
ATCTGCGTCCAAAACAAAGAAATTCCTATACTATCAAGCTAAAATGATACCGGCTCCCATGAACGGAATCGCCTTCAAGCATATTGACTTACGGTTATGCTTGGGTCATATTTTATCCTGTTCTTTAAGAAATCAAAGGAAATTACCGGTTCTTTTTTTCGGAAAACCCATGCGTTACATGTGCACCAGATGGTTCATAGTGTTTCTTGTGTTGCAGGCACAGTGCATCTCACTGTCCGGACCGATCGCAGATGCGGCATTTCAAAATAACACGGTATCCTTCTTAAGATCTGATGAAAGCGGTTGGATGCTTGAAGCCGGCAACATCCCGTTGAAGCAACTTCTTGACAGTATCGACAATCGCTTCGGGATCACCGTTTCCGGACTGGCGAATAGGGAAACGGAAACCGTTAATATTCAAGTCCGTGGAAAATCCATGGAAGCGGTTCTGAAGGGCTTCCTGCGCCATTTGGGCGAAGACAACTATGCTTTTGAATATGCGGAAAAAAAACTTGAGCACATCTCCATATTTCCGGCCGCCGACACAAAAGCCGCCGAACCGGATCAGTGGGTTGCAGCTGCAAAGGAACCGCCGGAAGCACAAGTCCGTATGGTTGAAATCGTTGATGTGGTTGAAGGATCTCAGGCACAAGAAATGGGGCTTAAGAAGGGAGACTTGATCGTTGAATACGATGGTATCAAATTAGACCAACCTTCCAGCCTGGTGGCGGAAACCAAGAAAAAATCACCGGACGAGACGGTGGAGATGCTCATATGGAGAGACGGAAGCCCCGTGCATTTTTTCGTAAATGGCGGGTATATCGGTGTCCGGATCCGGTCGAAACACGTCCCTAAGAATTTAATGTCTCATGAGTAATTTTTTCATGGAACAAAAACATGTATAAGAAATTCTTCGGCCTTAAAGAAAATCCGTTTAAGCTCGTACCGAACCCGTCATATCTTTTTCTCAGTAAAAGCCATGAAGAAGCATTGGCCCATTTGAATTACGCGGTTTCCAATGAAGACGGATTCGCAAAAATAACCGGTGAGGTGGGCACGGGCAAGACGACCCTTTGTCGGGCGTTCCTCGAGTATTTGGATGAAAAAACCGAAGCCGCCTATATTTTTAATCCGAAGCTCACCTCTCTTCAGCTGCTCAAAACCGTCAATCAGGAATTTGGAATACTCTCTGAAGCAGACAACTCAAAGGATCTGATTGATATCCTGAACACTTTTCTGATGGCCAAAAAAGCCAGGGGAAAGAAAGTCATTCTGCTCATTGATGAAGCTCAGAACCTTTCAAAAGGCGTATTGGAGCAGCTGCGTCTGCTTTCCAACCTGGAAACCAATCAATCAAAATTGCTGCAGATTATTCTGGTGGGTCAACCGGAGTTGGATCTCCTGCTGAACAGCCCGGGGCTTCGGCAGTTGAAGCAGAGGATTTCCGTTTCCTGTCGTCTCTTGCCGTTAACGATGAGAGAAACCGGCGCATATATACGACACCGTATCAGCGTCGCGTCCCGGAAGCCGGCCATTCATTTTCCAGGGGGAGCGGTGCGAAAAATATACAAGTTTTCAAACGGCATCCCGCGTCTTGTCAATATCGCCTGTGATCGGGCACTGCTGACTGCTTTCAGTCTGGGCCAAAACCGGCTCACCGGGAGCATTGCCCACTCCGCCATCAGGGATCTTGTTTCAAAAGATAAAAACCGGCAACACAAATTGTTTTCCGGGTCTACCGGAATACTGACCATGGCGTTCTTGAGTCTTGTATTTGTCCTGGCATGGATGAATCCGCCGGTCATGTTCGACTACTTCATCCCGAACCGGGAACATGAATCCACGCCCGTTGTGGTCAGGCTACCCGTGCCGGATGATTTAACACCGATCGATTCTCCCCTTGCTTCAACTCCGGAAGAATCTCCCCGTGCATCAACTCCGGTGGAATCCGCCCCTGTTTCCACGATAGTCGAATCTGTCCCTGTTTCAACACCGCCCCAATCCGAAAAGAAGAGCGCGGCAACCGTGTGGGAGTCGGAAGCTTTCGGCCAGGCTTTGAGAAGCATGAATCAGAAAGGTTCAAGACAAGCGGCAATCGTATCTGCGTTGAGGCTATGGAACCCTGAAATCGCTTTGCAATCGGATCTTGAAAACGTGAAAGACAACCAGACTTTTTTTCAGCTTGCAGCAAAAAGAAACGGTATGCTGGTTCAACGGGTCTCGGGCGACCTGGGCCTGCTCCAGCGTCTCAACCTGCCCGCGGTTCTCGAATTTTCTCCATCAGAATCCAAGACACCCGTTTACCTGACCGTCTACAATGTCGGAGATGAAAAAATGTCGCTGTTCGGAAACCCGGAGGGAGAGGCAATCGCACTAAAAACAGATGACGTTGCAGAATACTGGACCGGAATCGCATATGTTCCGTGGAAGGATTTCTACGGGTGTACCGGTGAAATCCCCACATTCGCACCGGAAGCATCGGTAAAAGCCCTGAAATTGCTGCTCAAGGATATCGGCTATCAGGATCTCGAAATCAATCCGATCTACGATGACTCGACCAAGCAGGCGGTGGTGGATATTCAGAAGAAAAACGGGCTTCCTCCGGACGGGGTGGTGGGTCCGTTCACCAAGATTGTTCTGTACAACGAGCAGAAAGACATTAAGATTCCACACATCCGTGGTGCCGGAGAAGTCAATCCATGAGTACCATTTTGAAGGCTTTAAAAAGGTTGGAAACCGAACCTTCAAATTCCGACGACCTCCCGTCAATGAGCAAACAAACCCGCTCCCAATGGTTTGCCGGACGCACCCGGCGTCGGGTTAGAATTTTGCGGATGCTGTTTATCGGTCTACTGCTCGCGGTTTCCGCCACAGGATTTTTCTGGTACCGGATTCCGAATGTTGCAGACCTCTTCGATTCGAGCACACGCTCTGTTGTTAAGAATTCAACAATGGAGAATAAAAAAATTGTAAGGAAAATCCCGACCACCAGACCGAAAGTGCCCGACGAATCCGTCCAAACCGAGTCTGTTTCAAAAACTCAGGGCAATCAGCAGCCCCAACCGGCCACAGAAACCCCAAGCACTCCATCCCCCTTGAGAAACCCCAATTCGGTGGCAACGACTCCAAAACGATCACCCGTAACTGCCAGGACTCCGGTTGAGACAAAACAAAACCCGGTCCCTGCACCGGCGATTCAGGTTCCCGGAGAATCGGCTGCCAGTAGACCACCTTTTGAGTCTCGCACGCAGAAAGAAACGCTGCCTCCCACGCCGGAGGCAAAGCCGTCCCCGCAAAATCTTGCAGATGATAGTTATACCCTCCAGGCCATCGCTTGGTCGAAGAATCCTGAAGAGCGGCTAGCGGTAATAAACGGGCTGGTTTTGAGAGAAGGTGACGGAATCGAGGGGATAACCGTATCCCGAATCGGAACCAGTGAAGTGATTGTACAAAAGGGATCCAAATTGTGGAAGCTGGTGTTTCAGGCCAGATAATATCCACCGATCAAATCACCGAACCAGCTGGTTCATCTCAAAAATCGGCAAACAGATAGACAACACGATAAAACCGACGACAACCCCCATCACCAGGATCATCAGCGGCTCCAGGAGAGAAGTCATTCGCATCACGCTGGACTCCACCTCGGTCTCAAACACATCCGCAACTTTATTCAACATGGCTTCCAGTTCCCCGCTCTGTTCCCCCACCTGAATCATCTGTATACATAGATTGGGAAGCACGCCGGTTGCCTCCAGTGCGCCTGCAAGACTCTCTCCACGCTCAACTTCTGTGGCAGCCGACTCAACCGCATCGGCAATCAATACATTGCCGACGATATTTTTTACGATATCCAGAGCCGTCAACATTGAGACACCGTTTTCAAGAAGTGACCCGAGGGTTCTGGAAAATCGGGCAGCTGCCAGTTTTCGGATTAACTGGCCCGCAACCGGGATGAGAAGTGCGGTTTTGTCGATCAATCGATGTCCCTTTTCCGTTTTTTTGACCCCGTGAAACGACACGGCCGAAATCACCATCCCAAGTGCTACGAGCCACCAGAAGGATTTGAGCAGATCGCTGACGGTGATAAGAAACCGTGTGGGTGCGGGGAGCTGCTGGTTCATGTCCGTGAATATGGATGTGATGCCCGGAATGATGTAAGTCATCAACAAAAACAACACCAATGCTCCGATGAACGCCATGAGCAGTGGGTAAGTCAGGGCCGTCCGCAACCGGTTCTTAAACGCTTCTTGTTTTTCGGTCAGCTCGGCCAGACGCTCAAGGACAATTTCCAGGGTACCGGATGTTTCACCGGCATGAACCATGTTCACATAGAGGGAGGAAAAGACGCGAGGATATGGAGAAAGGGCCCGGGAAAAGCTGTTGCCCTCTAAAATGGACTCCTTGATGCCTGCCAGTATTTTTTTCAATGCATACGCCGGCATCTGGGGAATCAGGGTATCAACCGCGTTCACCAGAGGAAATCCGGCTCCAACAAGGGTTGAAAGCTGCCGGGTCATGAGGGCAACTTCGGAAGGTCTTACACGGTTGAATATCCGGATGAATACCCCTGCCCCATGCTCCATTTTACCCTTCACACTCTGTACTTCGGACACGGACACCGGAAAAATACCGGAGCTTCTCAATTTTTGCCGGGCAATGATAGCCCCTTCCGCATCAATGATCCCGGAAACTTTCTTTCCTTTTAAATTCAGGGCTCTATATTCGTAAACCGGCATGGTTCCCAAATAGGTTATAAATTTGGTCAAGATATTTTTTTACCGTAAAATTTCCACGACAACTATAAATAAGCAACATCTATTTGTAAAGTCGCCCTTATATGCGATCTTCATCCGGCCTCCCTTTGTTTTTAGAAGCGCAGATTAGTATCAGGTTTTGCCTGATATTTTCCTGGCAGAATTCTGCCGGTTATTGATTTTGACTTTGATGAAAAAACCATTTAGGGTATTCTCTCAATTCATCCATTACGAATCGCGCGAGATCCTTTTTTGCATTTTTCGCATAAGTGTGTCTGAATATTGAGTACTCAAATGGAATCGGGAGTATTCAGATTTTGCAGATAAAAGCCCACAATACGAATGCAGAGCAAGTGCAGCTTTCGAAGCTGGTTCCGCTCGACTCTCCCCAGGCTATCCTGGACGAAGCCCTTGCTATTGTCGACCTGATATCTCCGGGGTTCAAAACGACACGGCTTGCTTCCACTTTCAGCAGGGCCGAAAGCCTTTATCAGGGTACCTTTCCGGGATATCAGGCCTGCAATACCGAGTATCACGACTTTAACCACGTATGCGGAGTTTTCCTTGCCACGGCCCGGCTGCTCCACGGGGCCGGCCTAGAAAATAATTCCTTTTCGGACCGCCAAATCGTGCTGGCATTAATCTCAGCCCTTCTTCACGATTCAGGGTATATCCAGGAAACTCACGATACGGAGGGCACCGGGTCAAAATATACGGCAAATCATGTTCAACGAAGCATGGATTTCTTATCCTGCCACGGGGAAAGCTTCGGATTTTCTGAAAAAGACATCACCGATTCCAATGCCATAATGCTTTGCACCGATTTATCCTTCGATATTTCCACCATAGCGTTTTCCTCCGAAAGGGTCGAACTGCTGGGCAAGATCCTGGGCTCGGCGGATCTATTAGCCCAAATGGCCGATCGCACATACCTTGAAAAGCTGCTGTTTCTCTATTACGAGTTCAAAGAAGCCGGCTTTGGCGACTATCAAAGTGAACTGGATCTTCTCCGCAAAGCAACGGGTTTTTATAAATCCATCTCCCAGCGCTTGGAAAAGACACTTGACGCAACAAACCGGTTCATGCTCTCGCATTTTAACTCCAGATGGAAAATTAAAGCCGACCTGTATCACGAGGCGATTGTGAGACAAATGGACTACTTAAAGGATATCCTTAAGAAACAGGATACCGATCCACGCTTCTATTTGAAACGTGATGGCATTGTGGATAAGGTCCGCAGCAAATATCAAGAAGAGGATTCTTATGAAGAAGCCGCCGGACTGAATCTTGCCCAAGATAACCCCAATTGAACGAACCACCGCGAATAAGCACCCACGATTTATAAATATTGACAATAAATATGTTATGCCTTCAGGGAGACGACATCGGTTCTGTTTTTTACATCAAATAACTTGATGGGGATTCCTTCGAAATGCTGATTCTCCAAAAACAATAACGAAAGTCGTACGTTATCAACGTCTTAGCTTGGATAGAATGTATTCTCTAGCAGTGCAAATTCGAACCCCCATAACCGAACGACCAAAATATTTGCCAAAATGGGTTATGTCACCGGTAATTAAGTAATCGGCTTTGGCAGAAATAGCAGAAAGAAGAACAGGCTTATCCTTATCAGGCAGATCTATAGGGCTCTCTATGGTTTGATCAATCTCCGGAACGGTTTTCACATTTACCAGCATTTTTTCAAGATGGTTTAGTTGTTCCGGGCTATTGAGGTTTCGTTTAGCTTCTTCAATAACGTACTTGGAGGCAATCAGTACACATATCCCTTTATCAAAAAATTCCCACAACCGGTTCAAACCGCGACTGCCGTATGCTGCCGAGAACAAAATGTTGGCATCAAGAAAAAGTTTGTCGATTGTCATTTATTATCCGGTTTCTGGTGAGGAATCTTTTCAGAATCAAGCCCCATTTCACGCACTTTCTTTACAGCCATCGCATACTCTTCCGGCGTAATCGCATTGTTTAAAAGAAACTCTGCCTTTCGTTCGGATGTATATATTTCGATCGGAAGCGTTATGACAGGCCGTAGAAGAACTCCTTCGGGGAGTGACTCTATAACAAGATTCGATCCCTCGGTAAAACCGTATTTATTCCGAAGTTCAGCCGGAATGACAATCGTTCCCCTTTTTCCTATTTTTGTGGTTTCAACAGACATAGCTACACCTCTGAATTTCAGAATATCAGACAATTTCTTCATAAACAAGCAAAAATTGAATTTTAAGGGCAATCCACAATATTTTGAAATGCTTGATCATGGGCAGTGAGTCGGAAAAGTCAAAATGGACAAGAAGGATGGATGAGATGGCCATGGACATTGATTTTTCCCTGCCCTCAATCCCTAAAATTTTAGACGTTCAGCTTTTAGCTTTCAACTGATAATACCCTCCAAAATTTTTATACTATCAGTTTTTACCTGATATTTACCTGACAAATTTTTGATACTTATTTGCCTTGACTTAAAGGCAACAAGTCCTTTATATTGCACAATATATTTTTCCTGCTGATAATAGCAATTTCCAATCCCATGTTCGCAGAATAGATAAGACTGATACCAAAGGAATAAACCCACGCTCTTCGGGAAAGGTTTATTTGTGAGCTGGTTGCCGGAGACATGATGGAGGTTTTCGTTTGAATGACGAATAACGATACACCGTTGAACGATTTCTCGCCGCATACGAAAAACCGGAAAGAAAAAGATCACCTGCCTGCTCCGGAGAGAATTCTGGTTGTCGACGATGATGCCGAAATCCGCGAACTCCTTTCCATTGCCCTGACTCGCATCGGTTTCGAGGTAATCACGGTGGATACCGGTGCAGCCGCTATAGAAACAGCAAATCGAAAGCATTTTGCAGCGGCATTCGTAGACCTGAACATGCCGGGCCTTCCGGGAATGGAAACGGTCCAAATGCTCAAACAATTCGATCCCGACATGGAAGTCATTGTGTTTACGGGATATCCGACGTTTGAATCGTCCGTCAAGGCGATTCACAGTCAGGTTTTCGACTACATCTGCAAACCGGTAGATGCGAGGACATTGCAGCGGGCAGCGTAGCGAGCGGTTGAAAGACGCCGGTTGGTCCTCGAAAACCGGAAACTGATGCAGGAGTTGGAAATCGAGCGCAATAGCCTCAAAAAAGAGGTTAGCGCCGCCAGGCGGGTAATCGAGCAGCGCCTGGAGGATTCGAACCTGTTAGTCGGAAAAAGCAGCGCCATTAAGCAGATCCGGCATCTTGTGGCACAGGTAGCGCCCTCGGACATGACGGTGTTCATTCGTGGAGAAAGCGGTACCGGCAAAGACGTAGTGGCTCGCCTGATTCATGAAACGTCGGGGCGCGACCCGAACGCATTTGTCAAAATCAACTGCCCCGCCATACCGGAAACCCTACTGGAATCCGAACTGTTCGGTCATGAACCGGGTGCCTTCACAGGAGCGGAAAGACGAAAACCGGGCCGGTTCGAGCTCGCCTCCGGAGGCACGATCTTTCTCGACGAGATCGGCGATCTTCCCCTGAATCTTCAGAGCAAACTTCTTCAGGTTATCGAGCACAGGCGCTTTACCCGTATTGGTGGCACCGAAACCGTAGAAGTCGATGTCCGAATCATTGCCGCAACGAATTCTCCCATCGAAAAAATGGTTGCCGAGGGCAGCTTCCGTGCAGATGTCTTCTACCGTCTCAACGAGTACGCCATCGAAATGCCTCCGCTGAGGCATAGAAAGGAGGATATTCCCTTTCTTGTACAACATTT
>DUZK01000184.1 GCA_013349495.1 Deltaproteobacteria bacterium | reverse complement strand
TCAGGTGCGCCATTACATCAGCTTCCCGTACAATCTGCTTGTATTCCGCGGGAAGCTTGGCCCATGCCTTCGGGTTTGCGATCATTACACCACCGAGGTGCTGCATAAAGGGCGGCAGAATCAGGTAGTCCATCACGGAGCCAAACCCCATATCCCTGATGCCCTCTGCCGACCAGGTGCCCACATCGATGGCGCCCGTGGTGAGGGCCTGGGCGATCTCGGCGCCGGGGATGAAGGTTGTGGAGGCGCCGAACGCCTCGAGCAGCTTGGCGCTGTACCCGCCGACCCGCACCTTGACCCCCTTCCAGTCGGAGAGTTTTCGAATCGGCACCCTCGAGCAAAAAATCGGGTAAGGACCGTAATCATGCCATCCAAGATATGTGACACCATGCTTGGCGAGCAATTCGGACATCATGATGGACCACTTGCTTGCAGTCTGAAAGGTATACCAGTCTCCTATCGGGGCTCTTCCGGCCCCCGGCAGGCCGGATGAAAGATTGAACACCTTGTCGATTCCGGTCATGTAGGTGCCGAGGGTTATACCGATCTCGGCCAGCCCCGCAGCGATACCGGGCAGCATCTCCTCTGGCGGCATGATCTCGCCCGCATAATACCTGGTAATCGTGAATCTTCCATTGGTCTTCTTTTTGATATACTCGATTCGCTCCGGTATGGCGATTTCGGACTCATGATCCCCCGCCGGGAATGCACTTTGAAATTTCCAATGGATTTTGGGCAGCTCCTCTGCCGCCGCCGTTGTGGTGCAAACCGCCAAAAAACTCACCGCGATGGCAAGAACCAAAACCGACAATGTAATTTTTCTTATCGCCGTCATGTTTTTCACCCTCCTTTCGAATTCGTTTATCCGGTTAATTTCGACTTACGAACTGGATACGTTTCGCCGGTATCACCCCCTTTTCCATGCTTTGGGCTCCGCAGACAGCAAGCCCGTTTAAATCAATCATTTTCCTTCTGTTCAATGCCGCCGTAACTATTCCGGCTTCAGCTCCGCCACCAGGGGCAAGAGCGTGTCGAGGGTCTTGTCCGCTTCCTCGACGGTCATGGTGCAGGGCGGGGCAATGAACAGCCGATTGCCGAAGGTTCCGGTGATTCGCCCGAAAAGGCCGTTTTCGAGCATTTTGCTCCACAGCGCCTGCCGGATTTCGGGCCCGAGGATCCCGTTGGAATCCTTGTCGGTGACGAGTTCGATTGCGTGAAACATCCCCTTTCCGCCCCCGATGTTTCCCACGCGGGGAAGCGGCAAAAATTCCTCGTCCAGGCGCTTTTTGATGTGGGCGCCCACCGTGGCAGCGTTTTCCACCACATTTAGCTCCTGATACAGCTTGATGGAAGCCACCGAAGCCGCGCAAGGGATCGGGTGGCCGCTGTAGGTCAGACCGTGTGCGAACAGCTTGCCCTTCAGCTCCTCGTGTATCTCGTCATTGAAGGCAACGGCCCCCAAAGGCTGGTAGGCACTGGTAATTCCCTTGGCCATCGTCATCATATCCGGGACAATCCCATAATGCTCGATGGCGAACATCTTGCCGGTCCGCGCAAAACCGGCCATCACCTCGTCGTCGATCAGCAGGATGTCGTTGTCGGTGCATATCTTTCTCACCATGGGCCAGTACTCCGGCGGTGGGTCGATCACCCCGCCCGATCCCTGGATGGGCTCGGCGAAAAACGCCGCGATGCTGTCCGATCCTTCGCTCTCGATCACGCTCTTCAGGTTGCGTGCGCAGAGCATATTGCAATCCGGGTAGGTTGCGCCGAAGTGGCACCGGTAGCAGAAAAAACCGGGCACCCTGAGGTATCCGCTCGGCTCGGCGCCAAACCCCCTTTGAAACAGCCCCTGAACCATCCGGGTGGCGTAAGTGGAAATGCCGGTTTGGCCGTGATAGGAATTGTATAGCGTGATGATCTTCTGTTTGGTTCCCATGCCCTTGTAGTGCCAGTACAGCCGGGCGATTTTTATCGCCGTGTCGGTCGCCTCCGACCCCCCGCTGACAAAATAGTAATGATTCAGGTCTCCCGGGGTGATTTTGCTCAAAAGCTGGGCACATTCGGTGGCATATACGTTGCCGAAGCCGTAGAAAAAGGTGGTGTAATCTATCTTGCGGATCGCATCGCAAATCGCGTCCTGGATGGCCTTCTGTCCGTGCCCCAGGTTGACGCACATCAGGCCGGAGGTGACATCGATGTACTCCTTGCCCTCGGTGTCGACCAGATAAATCCTGTCGCGGGTTCTTTCAAAAATCACCCCTATGTGCACCCCGGGGGTGCTGATGGGATGCAGAATGTGGTCGATGTCGGCTTTTATCAACGCTTCCGTTCTGTCACTCTTGCTCATTTGCGTTACTCCTTTTTCTCTCTGCTGGATTAATATTTTTTATCTGTAAAAAATAATAAGACGAAATGATAAGAACTTGCTTTTTGAAGGCTAGTGTAAAGGTTAGTATATAGAAATCCCGTGCGATATCGGACAGTCTAGCACCTTGTTCATTATATTTGGCGACGATTTTGAGCAAGGCGACTGCAAGCTCGACGCTCTGTGCCCCGGACGGAACTTTGAGAGGTATCGGAGAACTTTGACTCGCCGTTTTCATTGAATTTACCTTAGTTCAACAAGGACGAGGGTAAATGTTCCTATTGATATTTTTCCATAGTAAATTTAGAAAAGTGTGTCAAGCGCTATTTCATATTAAAAAAAAGCTTTCCCATATTATGAAAAACTTAACCGCAAACTGATGATGCGGCCACCTGTTATTGCTCAGCGATCTATTCTGATTGGAATTAGTTTTCCATGCGGATAAGGGAATAAGAATAGTACAGGAGCTTAATTGATGAAAGATTCAATCGATAATAGAACCCTCAAATCTAAAATTGAATTTGTTCGCCAACGTGGTAATCATTCTTCGCCGGCGAGGTTGCGGAAAATGATGATGCAGAACCTATCATTCCCTCCTCCCAAAACTTCAGCGGAATATGCCATCGTATTCGGTTGTTATTCGCTGTATTCGAATCATACGCGTTTGCTCAAGACATACACCAGATTATTGGAGCATTTATGTTGTATACACCCAAATGTCATTTGACCGGTCGTTAAAAGCGGCTTCCCATCAGATCCAAAAACCGGCATTGCGGGCCCCAAATTTTCAAAAATTGAGATATTCGGCCAAATTTGAGCGTGAATTTCCGGCATGCCTCAAGACCCATTTCCGATTATTGGAGCCAAGAGTCGGTGGGTGAAAGCTGAGAATAAGAATCGTCATATGTAAGATCAGGGATAGGGGTGGCACTTTTAGCGGGCGGGTCATGGTTTCGTGTTTCCCATAAGCCCAGATGCTTGAGGATCTTTTTCACGAGTTGTTCCTCTTCGATGAATGAAATTATTCTCATCGTTCCAAAACACCTGGGGCATAATAATGGATCAATGTTGTAAATTTTTTGTATTAACCGAGCCCAATTTTTCCGGAATTCCTTGGGCGCAGCCTCAGATTCGATCAGCGCCTGAACTTCATCATCGGTGCCGGCTTTTTTTCGTAATCCACGTGACTTATTCGAGTAGAATCCGTAATATCGGACCATCTGTTCGCCACGATTGGGAATGTGAGTGACAAGCTGAGCCAACCAATCGAGAGCATCGATAAAGTCTTACAGTTTGTAAATTCAATTGACAATTTGTAAGACTTTTTGATATAAGCAGTTTCATGATACCTCGGATAATGTCAGATAAAATAATAATGTTAGCCCGGCAGTATCCTGTGGTCGCACTTACCGGTCCTCGCCAATCCGGTAAAACAACGTTAGTACGGGAAATTTTTTCCAATCGACCGTATGTCAACCTGGAAGATCCGGATACGCGGGAATTTGCTGCGTCCGACCCCCGGCGATTTCTGGCGTCTCATCCTGAAGGAGCCATACTGGATGAAGTCCAGCGCGTACCTGAGCTTTTCTCTTACATTCAAACTCGGGTAGATGCATCCGGCAGGGAAGGGCAATATATTTTGACAGGATCCTTTAATTTTAGTCTGATGGAAGGCATCAGTCAATCACTGGCCGGACGGGTTGCCATCTTAAACTTGCTTCCCTTTTCTTATGAAGAACTCGATCAGGCCGGCCAAGTATCCCAACCCTTGGAATCCCTTCTTTTTTCAGGCGGATATCCGCGGATCTATGACAAGCAACTTTCGCCGCTGGAATGGTACGCCAACTATGTGATGACGTACCTTGATCGCGATGTGAGAATGTTGAAGAACATCTCCGATTTATCGACATTTCAACTGTTTTTGAAAATGTGCGCCGCTCGAAGCGGTCAGCTCCTGAACCTTTCTTCTCTTGGAGACGACTGCGGAATCACACACAATACTGCCAAATCATGGCTTTCAGTGATCGAAGCCAGTTTCATTATTTTTCTGCTGAGACCTCATTTTAAAAACTTCAATAAGCGTCTGGTAAAGAGCCCGAAGTTATATTTTTATGACTCCGGGTTGCTTTGTTATTTTTTGGGTATAACGTCTCCTGAAATGCTTGAAACACACGCTTTCAGAGGGCCTGTTTTTGAGTCCTGGATTGTCTCCGAACTGGTGAAGAAACGCTTGAATAGAGGATTGAGAGAGAACCTCTACTTCTGGCGCGACAACGCCGGTCATGAAATCGATGTTATCGTCGAGCAAGGTGAAAAGCTGATTCCCATCGAAATCAAATCCGGAAGGACAGTATCCAGTGATTATTTCAAAGGGCTAAAATACTGGTCCACGCTCTCGCAAACACCGGGTGGGAAAGGTTTCTTGGTTTACGGTGGTGAAACCAGCCAGCAGCGCCGAGAGGCTCATCTGATGGGATGGAGATCCTTTGCCAAAGATATTTCTATGGTAATTTAAGGCGACCGATCTCAATCCCATCAACTCCCGCCGAACCAGCTCCCTCAATAGATAAGACATTGCTTTTTCAAAGCGGATAAATCAAAAATAGTGAATTGTGTATTGGCTTTAGCTGCAGCCCAATATATTGAAGCACCCATTAGCACAAACAATAATTAGCCGAATAACCAAAAGGGGTTTGGTTGTCAAGATTGATTTTTTGCGCCGGGGTTGAAATTTTAAACCAATTGGAGCATAGCTCACCGGGGATATCAGCTGCCAGTAAGGTTGAAGAGATCATTCCACTAAAACGCGGAATTTGCCTATGGTTTATGCATATGTTAAAAGCTAACGTCACCTTTGCAGAAGTGCTTGGTAAATTCGGATCGATCAGGCGGTGAGGAGAGGATTTAGAGATGCTCGTTGATGGAAAACAGATGCGGCCCATTTGGCTGGACCGGGATACCCGGGTGGTTAAGGTAATCGATCAAAGACGCCTGCCCCATGAGTTAATCGTTGAAGATCTTTATACGGTGGATGACGTCATTCGAGCCATTAAAGACATGTATGTGAGAGGCGCTCCGTTGATCGGGGTTACCGGTGCTTTCGGTGTTTATGTTGCGGCCCGCAATGCTCCTCAGGACCGACAGAAAGATGATTACTTAACGAGCGAATGCGATCGGCTAAAAGCGGCCAGACCCACAGCCGTCAATCTTTTCTGGGGAGTGGATCGGGTCTATAACAAGATTCGCAATATAGAAAATCCCGCTGAAAGGATCGATGCAGCCCGCACTGAGGCAGAAGACATAGCCGAGTTAGAAGCGGAAAATTGCCGGAGAATCGGAGAGAACGGCGTATCCATCATCGAGGATATCAGCAGGAAGAAAGGCGGCGGAACCGTCAATGTCCTGACCCACTGCAATGCGGGCTGGCTGGCCTGCATCGAGTACGGCACGGCCACCGCCCCGATATATGAGGCGTTTGAGAAGGATATCGATCTTCATGTGTGGGTGGATGAAACCCGCCCCTTGAACCAGGGCTCCCGACTGACGGCCTGGGAGCTGGGAAAGCACGGGGTAAAGCATACGGTGATCACCGATAATGCCGGCGGGCACCTGATGCAGCACGGCATGGTGGATCTGGTTATCGTGGGAACGGACCGAACGACCTATACCGGCGATGTGGCAAACAAGATCGGAACCTACCTGAAAGCGCTGGCCGCCAGGGACAACGGGATCCCCTTTTACGTTGCCCTGCCTTCCAGCACGTTTGACTGGGACTTGAGAGACGGTATAGCAGAAATTCCCATCGAAGAGCGGGACCCGGATGAAGTGCGGTATGTAGACGGTCTTGAGGGGGGAGCAGTGAAGCGGGTGCTGGTTCCACCGGCGGATAGCCCTGCCGCAAATTATGCATTTGACGTAACGCCGGCACGGTTGGTTAACGGTTTCATTACCGAAAGGGGCGTGTGCGAGGCATCGGAAGAAGCGATTTTGAAACTTTTTCCTGAGAAGAGCAAACAGGTTTGAAAGACAGGCGATATGCCCGGATTATCCGAACTCGAGAAAAAGATCATCGCTGCCATCCAGGGAGACATTCCCATTACCGAGCGTCCTTATTTGGAGATCGCTGAAAAACTGGGGATATCAGAGGATGAGCTGATTCAGAGACTTGAAGCTCTGGACAGCCGGGGCATCGTCCGACGGTTCGGGGCCACGCTGCGGCATCAAAAGTCCGGATTCTCGGCCAACGCAATGGCAGCATGGCAAGTGGATGAGGATCGGGTGGTTGAGGTGGGGAAAAAAATGGCGGCCTTCAAAGCAGTCTCTCATTGTTATCGAAGGAATCCGACCCCCCGGTGGCCGTACAACCTCTATACCATGATTCATGCAAAGAATGTGGCGTCCTTTAAAAATATTGTTCGCAGGATGTCGGAGAAGACATCCATTACCGAATATACGATCCTCTTCAGCAGAAAGGAGCTGAAGAAAACATCAATGGAATATTTCCCTGAAGAGCAGGACAATTAATGGCTAGGAAATTATACAACTCACTGAAAATATAGAGTATTTTGGAGTTCCCGAATTTAACGCGGAAATGGAATAATGGAATGGTGGAACGATGGAATATTGGTTTTCAAAAGGATATTAGCCATTTTAATTTTATCGTCAATTCCGCCGGTGGCGGGACCATTAATCCAATATTGCATTATCCCAGAACCCATTTTTCCACTAATCCAGCATTCCAACATTCCAATTGGGGCGAAGCCCCTAACTTGACCCCTCTGTGAGTAAAAACTTACCAAATATTCTTCTTGTCCATCCGTGGATTCATGACTTTGCCGCCTATGATTTCTGGGCAAAGCCCATGGGCTTGCTGACCTTGGCGGGTATCCTCAGGCATCATGAGCTCAACGTATTCTATGTTGATTGCCTGGACCGCTTTCACCCCGGATCGCCTCAAAAGGACCCTCATAAACGATACGGGCGGGGTCCGTACATGAAGCAGCGGATCGCTAAACCGGACATTTATAAAGACGTACCCCGATATTTTTCCCGATACGGGATATTGCCCGAATGGTTCAAGGAGGAATTGAACGCCCTGCCCGTCCCGGACCTTGTGCTCGTTACCTCCGTCATGACCTATTGGTATCCGGGAGCGAAGGAAGCGATCAGGATGATTAAAGAAATTTTCCCCGCTTCACCGGTGGTACTGGGCGGTATTTACGCCACGCTCTGTAACCGACATGCCTTGGACCACTCGGGTGCGGATCAGGTTGTGTCGGGTTCCGCAGAGGAGAAGATCTTTGAGGTTATCGAAACCCACACATCTTTTTCAACAGCAGCAAAATTCGATAAGGATCGGCTGGATACCTATCCATACCCGGCCTTTGATTTGCAGAGAAGACTGGCGTACGTCCCGATTCTCACTTCAAGGGGCTGCCCCTTTCGCTGTCCCTACTGTGCATCTCAAATTCTTGCACCCAAACGGATGACAAGGAGCCCGGAATCGGTTCTTGAGGAAATCCGTTTCTGGAACAAGGATTTCGGCGTGGAAGATTTTGTGTTTTACGATGATGCGCTGCTCATCGATGCCGAACGTCAAGCTGTTCCTATCCTTGAAAATATCATAAACAACAAACTCCGTGTCCGCTTTCATACGCCCAATGCCGTCCACATTCGGGGGATCAGTGAAGAAACTTCCCGATTGATGTTTGAGGCGGGCTTCAAAACCCTTCGGTTGGGTCTTGAGACTGTGGGATACGATCATCGGGAAAACATTGACGCGAAGGTCACGGCCGAAGAATTTCGGGCGGCGGCAGCTGCTTTAAAAAACGCCGGTTTTAAAAAATCTCAAGTGGGAGCATATCTCTTGGCCGGGCTTCCCGGGCAATCCCTTGGTTCACTTGAAGATTCCATTCAGACGGTTAAGGATTGCGGCATTACGCCGATATTGGCCTACTATTCTCCCATACCTCACACCGAGCTCTGGAATGATGCGGTGGCATCTTCCCGTTACGATCTTCCGGCCGATCCGCTATATTCAAACAATGCCGTGTTCCCCTGTCAGAAGGAAGGGTTTTCATGGGATACGATTGCGCATTTGAAGAAGTTGATTTCATCTTCCACGGACTGACCCGAAATCCACCACCTAATTTAATAAAACCCTTTACCAATAAGGGAATACAGTAATTTTGCCTGCACCTTAATATTAAAAACGATACGTATCAAACTGCTGATTATCAAGATTTCCACGAT
>DUZK01000183.1 GCA_013349495.1 Deltaproteobacteria bacterium | reverse complement strand
TCGGATAAGCGAATGAGTTTCAATTCATGGGGTATCGGAATATGCCTTCCGATCTCTTTTACCATGATTTCGCTGTTGCCGAGCCTGCGGGGGGAGCCGATGATGCCTAATATTTTTTTCATTTCCAACCATTTCCTTTCTCTTCCAATATGGATTTTAATTAAATCATAAATCACCGGCTTGATTTGAATCAACATATATTTTATATCATAAATGAACGCGAGGTTAATGAATAAAAGCATTAAGAATGCTATTGAAGGGTAAACCTGCATATGACCGACGTTGCTCCTGACCTTGGGGTTGAGATAGCCGGTGTTCATCTTAAAAATCCGGTAATGACCGCATCCGGCACATTCGGATACGGAGAAGAGTTTAATGATCTCATCGATTTGAATCGTTTGGGGGCCATCATAGCAAAAGGACTGTCCCTGGAGCCCGCCGGAGGGAACCCCCCGCCTCGGACGGTTGAAACGCCCTGCGGTATGCTCAATGCCATCGGGCTGGAGAATGTGGGATTTTCCGCCTTTGTCAAAGAAAAACTACCTTTTTTGAAAACCCTCAAAACCCCGACTTTTGTGAACATCTACGGAAAGACGGAAGAGGAATATACAGAATTGGCCGGAAAATTCGATACCATTGACGGTATTGCGGGCATCGAAGTAAATATATCCTGCCCCAATGTGAAAGCCGGGGGCATTGCCTTCGGAGTCGATCCGAATTCAGCCCATAATCTGATAAAAGCCGTTCGGAAGCAGACCACCCGTCCGCTCATAGTGAAATTGTCTCCGAATGTCACCGATATCGCGGGAATTGCAGTATGCGTTGAAGACGCAGGAGCCGACGCCATTTCCCTGATCAATACCCTTACCAGCATGGTCATCGACATTGAAACCCGACGCCCCAAACTGGCAAATATAACCGGAGGCCTGTCCGGACCCGCTATTCGGCCGGTTGCGGTAAGGATGGTGTGGCAGGTGGCTCAGGCTGTAAAGGTTCCGGTGATCGGGATCGGCGGAATCATGAATGCGTCGGATGCTTTGGAGTTTTTGATTGCCGGGGCGTCTGCCGTGCAGGTGGGAACGGCGAATTTTGTCAATCCTCGAACCACTATTGAAGTGATTGAGGGAATTCAACAGTATATGGTTGAAAAAGGGTTATCATGCATTAATGATATTGTTGGCACAGTAGAGATATAATCTTAAAAATATTTTGAAAGGAGAGTGCAGGATGCAGTTTGAGAATTTGCAGGCGGTCATCGATTTTGCCATTGCAAGGGAAAAAGAGGCACATGCTTTTTATACCGAACTCAGCCGGGAAGAATCCATGTCCGGCGCCAGAGAGATGCTCCTCGAGTTTGCCAAAGAGGAGGAAAAGCATGCGGCGGTGCTGGAGAGCATCGGAACGGAGGATGCCGGAAAGGCTCTGGAAGATTACAAGTGGAAATGGATCACCGATATTAAAAGAAGCGATTACGTGGTGGAAATGGAATATAAAAAGGGCATGGCATACCACGAAATCCTCATGATCGCCATGAAGCGGGAAGAGAAAGCACTGGCGCTTTACAACGAACTGCTGAGACAGGCTGAAGACGATAGCAGCAAGAAGATTTTTAAAATGCTCTGCCAGGAAGAAGCCAAGCATAAACTGGCTTTGGAAACCAAGTACGACGATTATATGGCCGAAATGGGGGATTAATAATTAAGGATCGTATCCAAAATAGTCGGTGTGATCCTGAGGGTTCGAGGGGCCAGGGTTCAAGGAGTCTGAAATACTTTATAATAAGGGATGTGTCCGGACAGACTGCCATAGGGCTATCGGATCCAGTGGATATCGACCAGATGCTCGACTTTCTTGAAATCGGGATCTCCTGTTACAAGAACGGCAGCCTGCTCTTGTGCGCATGCCATGGCGAAGCAGTCGGCATATGAAATGGGATACTCGGCTTTGATTTCAGCTGCTTTAAATACGAGTGCTTCCTCAACCGGGAGCACTTTTACGCCCAGTTGACTGATTCGGGCCAAAACTTCCAATTTTTTTATATCACCAAAATTTCTTTTGGTAATATAAATGATTTCACCCAGGTTGATCAGGCAAATGAAGCGGTCCATTTTCTGTGCAATCGCCTTTTCCAGGATCCTGGCCACCGTTTCCGCGCCATCTTCCTTTTGAAAAAATGCGAGGAACGAATGGCTATCGAATATATACCGCTTTGTCATTCAGCGAAATCCTTTCTTCTCTCTTCGAGCAACTGTTCCGACAATGAAGGTTGCTTCGGTAAACATCCCATCGCTTCTTTTACAGGATCACTTGCCGGCGGCACCAGGTAAATCACGTTTTCAAACTCAAAAATATTCATTTTAAATCCCGGCTTAATTCCATATTTTTTCCTGATTGATGAAGGGATTACGATTTGTCCTTTTGCTAAAACCCTTACGGTTTCCATATAACACCTCGTTAATTATGTTCAACATATTTTATAAATTCATACAAATTTTTATAAATGTATAACAAATAGCCTTATATGTAAAACTAATTATTGATAAGGACATGTCAGAAGAAAATGAGTGGGAAGTTGTTTTTGATGAAGGTAAAAACAATAAAAGACTGAAGGGGCTTTTTTTGCCCCTTCAGCTCTGTTTTCGAGGGGATCCGCCCTCGTACTGTGACACTAGACTATAAGCTTTCCGCTGCTTGTATGGGATGGTTTTTCAAATACTCAAGACGATTGAGTCCGTTGATAAAGGCCTTTGCGCTTGCCGTAATAATGTCCGGATCAGCCCCTTTGCCCAGAGCGATCAAACCGTTTTCTTTCAGACGAACCGTCACTTCACCCAAGGCATCCGTGCCTCCGGTCAATGCATTGACCGAAAAGCGCAGCAGCTCGGATTCAGTGCCCGTCAGTTTTGAAATGGTATTGAACACCGCATCGATGGGACCGTTTCCATAGCCGGCGCCTTTAACCGACCTTCCCTTGACGGATAGTTTTACGCTTGCCATGGGCAGCACGGTGGTTCCGCTGGTCACATTCTGGTATTCCAAATTAAAAGTATCCGCCGTTCGAAGAATTCCTTCGGTTACGATGGCTTCCAAATCTTCATCCACAACATGTTTTTTCTTATCCGCCAGCTCCTTGAATTTCTTGAATACCAGATTGATTTCTTCATCCGAAAGATCATAACCCAAGTTTTTCAAGTGATCGCGAAGGGCGTGCCTACCGGAATGCTTTCCCAGAACCAGTTTGCTTTTGCTCAGTCCGATGGTTTCCGGTTTCATGATTTCATAGGTCATGGGGTTTTTTAGGACACCGTCCTGGTGAATGCCCGCCTCGTGGGCAAAAGCATTGGCACCGACGATCGCTTTGTTGGGTTGTACGATGATTCCTGAGATCATGCTCACCAACCGGCTGGTGGGATATATTTCTTCGGTTTTGATGCGGGTGCTGGTGGTAATAAAATTGGGACGGGTATGAATGGCCATCACCACTTCTTCAAGCGATGTGTTTCCGGCCCGCTCTCCGATTCCGTTGATTGTCACCTCGGCCTGCCGGGCGCCCGCCTGTATGGCGGCGATGGTATTGGCCGTGGCCAATCCAAGATCGTTGTGGCAGTGGACGCTGAACACCGCTTTGTCGATGTTCGGGGTGCGATCCATGACATATTTGACAAGATCTCCGAATTCCTGGGGAATTGCATACCCCACCGTATCCGGAAGATTAACCGTGGTGGCTCCGGCATCGATGGCGGCTTCAAACACCTTGCACAAAAAATCCCGGTCGCTTCTCGATCCGTCTTCGGACGAAAACTCTACATTGTCGGTAAGGGATTTGGCGTACCGTACCGCATCGATGCTTGCTTGCAGTACCTCTTCGCGAGTCATCTTCAGCTTGTATTCCATGTGGATGTCGGAGGTGGCGATAAAGGTATGGATTCTCGGCTTTTCAGCGTGCTTTATGGCATTCCACGCCCTGTCGATGTCTTCTTTTGAGGTTCGCGCCAGAGCAGCGACCTCGGTTTTCTTCATTTTGGATGCGATCTTGGATACTGCATCAAAATCCCCTTCCGATGCAGCCGGGAAACCGGCTTCCATGACATCCACACCCAGTTTTTCCAGCTGGGTAGCCAGTCTCAATTTTTCTCCTGTGTTCATGGTGGCGCCGGGTGACTGTTCTCCGTCTCTCAATGTGGTATCGAATATGACAACATGATCTTTCATGGTTCTTGCTCCTTTTCGGGTTATATCGGGTTTGGTGATTCCCCCGATTTTCGTTAATGATACACCTTCCTCATTTAAACCCTTTTAGAGCATGGGCCGCAGGACATGATCGCTCATGGATCCTGCGGCTTTGATTCCCTCATGTGGTTTCACAGGTTTATTCCTTTCGATTGATGGGTTTAGGGTTCAGCGTTCAAGGTTTACCCGCCTTTGGCGGCGCCGTAGGCGACCAAGGTTCAAGGTTGAGAACATTAGAATGTTGAAACTCTGAACGGAGAACGTTTAAATATACCCATTATTCCCTAATTCCAGTATTCCACCATTCCATTATTCCAATTGTAAGCGACTTGTCGGGGCGTAGCTTCAGCGAAGACTGAAGCGAACTGAACCCATTCTTATCTGTGCATATCTGCGTAATTCTGCATCCTATTCAATTTAATTCGGTTTTGTTTGATCGGCTGCCAGCTTGTACTGGAAACTGTCTGCCAGTGCCTGCCAGCTGGCTTCTATGATATCTTCCGAAACCCCGATGGTGCTCCAGATATTGTCCTGATCTCTGGATTCGATGAGGACACGCACCCGGGCTGCGGTTCCTTCCCTCCCATCGATGACGCGAACCTTAAAATCCACAAGGCGCATGGCTTCCAATTGCGGAAAGAATTTATCCAACGCCTTGCGCAGTGCGTTATCCAGCGCGCTCACCGGCCCATTGCCCTCAGCCGCCGTGATTTCCTGTCTACCGCCTACGGATATTTTGATGGTAGCATGTGCCGTACAGGGGCGGTCTTTGTCTTTTTCGATATGGACGCGGAACGATTCCAGCTCAAAGGTCGGGCTGAACTGCTCTGTATATTTTTCAAGCAAGATTTTGAAAGATCCGTCCGCCACATCGAATTGATACCCGTTCTGCTCCAGTTGCTTGATTTCAGATACGATCTTTCGACTGTCATATCCGTTTGCCCCGAGCTCAACCCCCAGCTCTTTTGCTTTGTACTCCACATTGCTCCTGCCGGCCAGATCGGAGACCAGCACACGGCGTTTGTTTCCCACAGCTTCGGGGACCATGTGTTCATAAGCCTTTGGAACCTTCATGATGGCGTTTACATGAAGTCCGCCCTTGTGGGCAAACGCGCTTTCACCCACAAACGGTCTCGAATTAAGCGGAATCATGTTGGCGGTTTCACTGACATACCTGGAGACCTTTTTTAGTTGTGAAAGGTTTTTTTCCGGGATACAGGGGCGATTCATCTTCAGTTGAAGATTCGGAATAATGGACGTCAGATCGGCATTGCCGCATCTTTCTCCATAACCATTAATGGTGCCCTGCACCATGTCGATTCCGGCATTCACTGCCACCAGGGAATTGGCCACCGCCAGCCCGGAATCGTTGTGGGTATGGATTCCCAATCGATTCACAGCGCCTTCCGGACTTGTTTGGTCAAGGCGCGTTTGCACTTTCTTGATAATCGATTCGATTTCGGTGGGCAGGCATCCCCCGTTGGTGTCGCACAGTACGACCCAGTCGGCACCTGCCGCTATGGCGACCTGTACGGTCTGGAACGCATAGTCCGGGTTGTCCTTAAACCCGTCGAAAAAATGCTCGGCGTCGAAAATCACTTCCTTATCGTTCTTTTTAAAGAATTCAACCGTCTTTCGAATCATATTCAAGTTTTCAGGCAGACTGTTTTGCATGACCGATTCGACATGCAGGTCCCAGCTTTTACCTACAATGGCGGCAACCGGTGTGCCGCTTTCTATCAGCGCCTTTAGATTCGAATCTTCTTCCGGATCCGTATTCGGCTTACAGGTGGAACCGAATGCTACCAGCTTTGCATTTTTGAATTGAATGTCTTTTGCCAATTCAAAGAATTGCATATCTCTGGGATTCGAACCGGGCCAGCCTCCTTCAATATAATGGATGCCCAGGCTGTCCAGCCGTTGTGCGATCTTAATTTTCTCTTCTGCCGAAAAACTGATATTTTCACCCTGAGTTCCATCCCTTAGCGTGGTATCATAAAGCAGAATCGGTTCCATGTTTTGTCTCCCCTGTTACGGCATTCTTCTATTTTCAGGCCTTAAAGAACGCACCGTTGCACCGGTTCGCCACATTTCAGAATCATGGATGACCTTGAGCTCTTTATTCAGCTGTTGCCGATAATCCGCAGCGCTGTTGGCATCCAGCACTCGCCGGGTTTCTTCCCCGGATTTTACGCGTTCATACAGGGTGTCAAACACCGGGGTGACCGCGTCTTTGAATTTCGGCGCCCAATCCAGCGCCCCCCGTTGCGCGGTCGCGCTGCAGTTTGCGAACATCCAGTCCATACCGTTTTCAGCGACCAGAAGAATCAAGCTTTGAGTGAGCTCTTCAACGGTTTCATTGAACGCCTCGCTTGGGGTATGGCCGTGTTTTCGAAGCAGGTTGTACTGGGCTTCCATAACCCCGGCCAGGCAACCCATCAGCACGCCGCGTTCTCCGGTGAGATCGCTGTATACTTCGTTTTTAAAAGTTGTGGGGAACAAGTAAGCAGACCCGATGGCGATTCCCGCTGCCAGGGTTCGTTCTCTTGCCTTACCGGTATAATCCTGATGAATGGCAAAACTTGAATTCAGGCCGCTGCCTTCAATGAAGTTGGTTCTCAGCGTTCGACCCGAGCCTTTGGGGGCAACCATAATGACATCCACATTATCAGGCGGGATGATACCGGTCTGATCTTTATAGGTGATGGAAAAACCGTGAGAGAAATATAAAGCATCTCCATCGTTGAGACATTCCTTGATGATCGGCCAGGTCGCTACTTGGCCGGCATCGGAGAGTAGATTCTGGATCATGGTTCCTTTTCTGGCTGCTTCTTCCACCGGAAACAAGGTCTCTCCGGGGACCCAACCATCCTCAACCGCCTTATTCCATGTGGCGCTCCCCTCTCGCTGGCCGACAATGACGTTGATTCCGTTGTCTCTCAAGTTGAGGGATTGTCCGGGGCCCTGAACTCCGTAGCCCAGGACAGCCACTGTCTCTTTTCCCAATACTTCTCTTGCGCGCTCCAATGGAAATTCTTCAATCGTAATCACTTCTTCCATTACACCGCCAAAATCGATTTGTGCCATTTTTTCCTCCTTTATTGGTTAATCTGGTTATCCACTATACTCAAGTTGACATCAGAGTTGACCTCTGAAATTAAAATGATCATTGATGTATCTTTCAGTGTTCAGTTCTCAAGCACCGGTGCTCCCTGACACCTGACACCCGAAACCGGAACCTTGACATTGCCTCAAGATATATTTCATGCATCTGGATAGATTGTAACTGGAGCTAATTGCATAGCCACGGTGGTTAATCTACCCGTTTTTTTTCGGTTCCCGGTATAAAGCGATGGCTCCGGTTCGGGCAATTTCTTTGATACCGATGGGTTTTAGAAGGGTTAAGATGGCCGCCACCTTCCCTTCGTCACCGGTAACCTCTATGGTGTAATGGTCCTGTCCCACATCCACCACTTTACCCCTGAAAATATCGACGATCCTCAGGATTTCCGCACGGGATTCCGGTTTGGCCTTTACCTTGATTAACACCAGCTCCCTTTCCACATATGCCGAACCGGTCAACTCGTTAACCTTGATCACATTGATGAGTTTGTTGAGCTGTTTGTTGATCTGCTCTATAAGCGGTGCGTTTCCCTTGGTGACGATGGTAAACCTCGAAACCGAAGGATCCATGGTTTCCGCAACGCAGAGACTCTCGATGTTATAGCCCCTGCCGCTGAACAGACCGGCGATTCTGGAAAGCACACCGGGCTGATTGTCCACTAGAATTGAAAGCACATGTTTATCTTCCGTCATAATCAGAGTCCTTTTCGAGACATGAAATTCAAATTCTTCACCTTTAAACCAACACCATCTCCGTAATGGGGGCGCCGGCAGGCACCATGGGGTAGACACCTTCTTCCTGTTCCACCACAAAATCCATGATTACCGTTTTGTTAACGGCAAGCCCTTCGGAAAGAACCGATTCCACTTGATCGGGCTTTTCAGCCCGCAGTCCAACGGCCCCGTAGGCTTCGGCGAGTTTCACAAAATCAGGCGCATGTTTCATGCAGGTGCATGCATAGCATTTGTCATAGAAGAGCTCCTGCCACTGCCTGACCATACCCAGGTATCCGTTGTTCAGAATGACGATTTTTATGGGAAGATTGTACTGAACCGCCGTAGCCATCTCCTGAATATTCATTTGAATACTGCCGTCACCGGCAATATCAACCACCAGTTTGTCCGGAAAGGCAACCTGAGCACCGATAGCTGCCGGAAACCCGAAGCCCATGGTTCCCAATCCGCCGGATGTCAGAAAGTGTCCCGGTTCCTTGAACAGATAGTACTGAGCCGCCCACATTTGATTCTGACCGACTTCGGTGGTGATGATGGCTTCCCCCTAGGTCAGTTCATAGAGCTTTTCGAT
>DUZK01000182.1 GCA_013349495.1 Deltaproteobacteria bacterium | reverse complement strand
GTCCGACACATGAGGATGGGTGATGCAAAGAAATTGAAAACCTTCCGCAGCACACCCGGTATCTTCGGTTAATGATTTTCGGACCTGAGTGACCGATTTGGATATAAATTCTCCCCCCGGCTTGAACTTGGCAAAATAGAAACCCCTGGGTCTCTTGAGCGCCTCGGGGCGAAGCCTGATGTCTTCGGGTCTGTTTTCGAAATCGATGTGTTCACACTGCCATATCTTTTTTCTCCTAGATTTACGCACATAGTCCCATGCCGCCTTTCCGGATAGCACCGCGTCCGAATGGCCGGATCCGTCATCCCCGAAGCCGTAGCATAAAATGACCCCGATAAATCCGTCATTTTGATCAAGATCTGATACTCGAGGCGGAGGATGAATTTCATCAAACTCATCCTTCAAGATCCCCCACCTCATTTTTCGATTTGCTTTTCGCCATGATCGGATTTGATTAGCCGCCGGCATAATATAAGGAGCCCGATGCTTTGATCTTCGAGTATGGATTTGGGTCATCAATAGCATGATTCGGAATAAACCTAAGATGCCGGATAGTTGATCTCCTCCAATTTCGACCGGATTCTGTCGATTGAAGCCGGTGCTTCCCACTCCACTGTGATGGTCTTGTTTGGGGGGTCCCCTTCCACTAACTTGATGCCATCCATATCATCAAGTTCATTTTTAATGGCCATGACACAATGACCGCAAGAGATGTTCGGAATTGTAAAGTTTTGTTTTTCCATAATGCCCTCCTTTTTCTCTGAAATAACATCATTGATCAGATCTTTCACGTAAATCTGTATATCCGGGGCGTTTATGTTCACCATTTTCATCCTCCCCTTTTGAGGCTCTCAAATTAAATGGGACGCAGATCTTCGCAGACCCGTCTTCGCCAGGGCTTCGCCGCGGCAGGTATACGCAGATAATGAGTAACCGATGCTCAATATTGCTTATCGGATACCGGGCTTTCGATGTTGAACGATGAATTTTGGGGTTAGATCCTTTCAAGCATCGAGTACCGAGTATCAATGGCATTTGATGGACTGGCCGTTGGTGGCTTTATTCAACCGATCCAAATATCGGCCCCACACTCCTTTTCGGTTACTCGATCCGGATTTCAGATACTTCTTCGGATTTTTTTCAAACGCTCGACGACACGCTTCGGCACAAAAATAATAACTGGAACCCTGATAGCAGACGATGAATCCTGCATTTTCCGTAGGCACATCCATCCCGCACACCGGATCTGTCACCATGCTTTTATCGATCCTGGTGGATGGTTTCAAACTTCCCATTTTTGGCCTCCTTTCTTTTCTTGCTGCTGTTTTATTGAATCATTTAACCACTCTAATCCGCTATGCTTTTGCCTGGCTAAGGATTCTGATTCAGTTTGTTTCCTGTATATATTGTGAGCAAATAATGTGCCACAATGCAGCAAAGACTATAACAACTTGATTTAATTAATAATTTAAATTGATCGACCTAAGAAAAGATTAAAAATGAGAGAAGTCTGAATAAATTGGGTAGAAAATAGCCAGATACAGAGGGGTGCGTTTTAAAATTGCGAAATAATTTTGCAGTAGAAGCTACGCTCGAATTGATTTCGTTATCCCAGGTAAAGCTTCATTAAAACCTGGATGACGAGAAACGCAAAAACGGACGGAAGCAACATGGCTTTGACTTTAACCGATCCATCTTCGATGAGAGGATCAAGTCCCATAAACCCCCTGCTGATACCGAAATAAAGTCCGGCAAGAAGGATGACGCCCTGTATGGTCGGTATCCATTCCGGGTAAAAAGGCTCAAAGGGAAAATCTGCGGTACCGAACAGATCCCATCCTAATCCCAACGGGTCGGAAAGCACACCAAGGATGTAGTTGTAGTTGACCATCACAGACGGCAGGCTGAACGCAATCCAGGCAAAAATACCAACGGGTATCAGCGCATAAGACAACCTTAAGGTCATGGTTCGGTGATCGGCAGAAAAGCCTGACAGGCGGTTTGAAACTCTGCCGATCCAAATAAATAGCCCTGGAAAAATCAAAAGTGCTGAACCCCAAATGCATGCAAGATAAATAAAATAGGGAATGAGTTTCCCGCTTTCGGTGACGTTTGCCGCCTCTTTTATGAATCCCCAAGGCCCGAGCATGGTGATACTGAACGCAATGGCCACCACCAGCATGATCAGCACATTGAACATTTCATCGTACCCTTTTAAGACTCGGTCTGATCCAAAGGGCCTCAAAAATAGGCCGATGTTATCCTTGGGACAGCTTTTGATGCACTCTGTGCAAAAGCCGCAATAATTATTGCGGTCCATGTTCCCGATGTATTGATTCCATGGACATGCCCAGCCACCCTCCCCACCAACATAACAACATTTCTCCTTATGTTTTCGACAGACCTCCGGATCCACGGCCCGGAGGGCGGTGACGGAAGCAGAGGAATAGGTGCCTAAAAATCCCCCCACCGGACACATATACAAACAGAATATTCTTTGACGAAATATCACGCCGAGCAGAAATGTCATGGCCAGGATAACAAGAAAAACAATTGCGGTGGCCACGGGACGGGTAATCAGGATGATACCGAAGGATATCATGGATAAGAAAAGGATATTCTGAAGCCAGATATTTCGGAGCGCTTTGGGCCAATTTTTTTGCAATCCCAGAAATCGGTGATGGAGACCCTTGAAGGGTTTCTGAATATACCGGACAGCCGTAAAGCTCTTCCGGCCGAGCCATTCGGCAGGCGCCGGCAGGGGGCAAATCATGCACCAAAGCCTTCCGCCCAAAGGAACCACAATCGCTTTCAGAGCGAACCACCACAAGATCCATACGAAAATGATGGCGATGTTTCGATTTCCCACCGGGCTTCCCCACAGTGCACTGAGGATAAAGAGGTAGAAAACGACAAAATTGGGTAAGATGACAAAAAAATGAAACCCGCGAAGCTTGAGAAGCCGCTTTAGCCAGGGAATCCGCTCAAAAAGATTAAACGGCTCTCTTTTCTCGATTTCTCCTCTATTTCGGTACAACAAAAAAACACTCAGCACCACCCAGAGAGACAATGAGATCATCAGGTGGTACGGGGTGTTGGGCCTCACGATAAGCTCGCCGGTCATGAAAGGATGAAGATTCCCGCAGGTCTGGGTGCAACGGAATATGAATTTGCCTGCTTTATCAGCCGTGAATTCGATTTCAGACACCTTGTCCCAGTCGGTCTTAATCTTTCCGTCTTCACCCTCCCAGGAATATTTTTGGAACGCTACCCCCTGTTGTTTGATGATGAATTCAACGGGATAACCGTCGAGATAAAAACCGTGGGTAACATCCAGAGACGTCGGTTTGATGATGAGCGTATCTCCCCGGTTGACCACCATCCGCTCGGGGGAATATCCGTATTTTTGGGCTTTCAGGTTAATCACGCGGGTCTTCGCTTCGTGCGGTATTGCCCGTATGATCATAGGAATGGCAACCGCGAGCACGAGACCAAGAAGGATAACGAGATATCTTTTTCTTTTCGTGTTATGCTTCAATCTCATCTTGCCAGTCATAGGGTCACCGATTTATTCTTTTTCTTGGGTCATCAAATGCTCGAAAAAATCCACCGCCTTTTTGCCGTCCCATTCACGCGGTCCGAAGGCTTTGCCGATGATACCTCCCCTGCCGTCAAGGATGAATGTGGTGGGAATCGAGCTGATGCCGAACTGCCTACCGACGTCTCCTTTTGAATCCAAAAGTACCGTAAAGCTGAGTTTATACGCTTTAACAAAATCTTTGACCCTATGTACCGGTTCCTGCAAATCGACCGCCACCATGGCGAATTTCTTATGTTTGAGCTTGTCGTACAATTTCTGCATGGACGGCATTTCATACTTACATGGCGGACACCATGTTGCCCAGAAATTGAGAAATACCACTTTACCTTTGAAATCCGAGAGCCAGACCCATTTACCGTTCATATCCTTCAGTTTAAAATCCACGGGAGAAGCGATGCGTGGAACCTTGAGCATCCCCAAATCTCGATAGAGCCTGTCGCTCTTCTTATCCGAAGACGGGGCTGCCGCCAAAACTGCACCCATGTCTTTCATGGATACCATGAAGGTCGCCCCGACCACTATCACTAAAGAAACAGCGATATATTTCATAATATGCATGTTTCGAATCCGAGAGCTCTTTACAAAGTAAATTTGTTTAAAAACGGCATTCCGAGCTTAGCAACGCCGAATAGGATGGGGCAAGATACAAGGAGATAAGAAGGAAACCACACCGGCTGTGAACACCATGAAAATGGAGACGTTTTGCATTACGGCTCACCGCTTATATAACACACCCGGTGTTCCGCGGGTCAGGTTCCACTGGATGGATACATCACCGTTATCCGGCACTACCACCTCCTGTTTTTCGGTTTTCAGTTTTTCATGCCAGGTTTTGACTGTGTATTTTCCGGATGGAAGATTTTCTATTTTGGGTATACAGTATTTTGCGGAATACTCGGTATCCGGAATTTCGAACTGCCCTTTGGCATCGGTTACTGCAAAATAGAGATTTTGAAGCACCAGGATATAGGCTATCATCTCTGCGTGCAAATCACAGCGCAATTCCACGATACCCGGTTTATCAAACCGGATCGTTTTCCGCTCCCCGGGTTTGTAACTTCCCAGATTGAATTTGTTGGATCTCGACAGGGAGAATACGTTGTGATCCACCTTATCGTTGTTCGGAAACAGAACCGTCGCCCCCACCGGAATCGGTAAAACATGGGGCAGAAAAGTGAGGTTTTGCTGATCCATCACAAACTTGGTTTTTGAGAGATCAACGGATACAGACGGCGCCTTGGTTAAATAGACCAGGATATCGGCAGGAGCGCGAAGCCCCTTGACCTTTACGGCCCCGGTTATCTTTCCGGCAACGGCGGCCCCGGGAATATACAAAAGCAAAACAAAAGCTGCGAATATGATGCTAATTAGATATATATTGTACTTTTTCAAGATTATTTCCTCCTACATCAAGTTAGATAGGACGCAGATTTGCGCAGATACACGCAGATAATAATCTTTTTTTCTTAATCTCAAAAATCTGCGTTCATCCGCGTCCCAAAAAGGGAAATTCCTATACTATTCAATTACCATGCACTGCTGGTTATCAATATATCCTCCACCAACCAGTTTTTCTTCTTTGCCCATGGCTTGATGACCGGGCGATAAATGAGCTTGGCTTCCACTTCCGGTTCATCGCCCGGGTCGGTCAATGTAAATTCATAGGTAAGTGCAACCGTTTTTTTAGGTCGGATGCGGGTGTCTGAAGCGATACCGGTTGCCCGCCAGAAAGGAACATGAATGTTGCCTTTGTCATCCTGTAAAATCCTGGCGAAAACCGCACCCGGAAGCCCGGCATAATTGCCGCCTTTTTCTTCTCCGATGCCGGTCCAATCCGGAAGCCGCGATCCCTTTTTCAGTTCCAGGGGCTTTCCGTTTCCATCCACGGCGTTCATCACCAGCATCACACTGCGCATAGTTTCTCCGGTGGGCACCCAGTGACCGCCGTTGGTATTGGTAATATACGCTTTGACAATGAGAGTGTCGCCTTTGATTTCTCCTTCAAGCTCCATGGATAAAGCGGTTTTGAGTTGAATCTCGGTGCCGCCGTCGAAATGATGGGGTCGAATATTCTCAGGAGACCGCCACGTGCCCCACATATTTCGAGCGCCGGCGTCTACCACATAATTGTCATAGGGAAGCATTTCTTTTCGCCAGCTCATATGACAGTCCTGGCATTTTTTTCCCTTGTTCGAATCGGTCGGTGAAAGCTGACTCTGCCATTGTTTCCATTCCTGATATGTGGTTTGGATGGGCAAATAGGATTTATCTTTTAATCCAAATCCTTTCCACTCTTCATCCGAATAGATGCTGTCGGGATTCCAGGTACTGGTGTCCGGCACTTTTTTCACATGACTGTGGCAGGTGGCGCAGAATTGACCCTTTTCGTAAAGAGGGTTGTAGGATGCAGCCATGGGTGGAACCGCCACATCATCATACGGTCCGTAAACAAGAATGGCTTGACCCTGCAACGGCGACTGTCGTTCCAAAACCGGCCGGAATCCGCTGGGACGGGATGGATCCTTGAGAACCTTTCTGACCTTATGGCAGTATTCGCAGCTAATCCCGTCCCACTCGGTTTTGGAGGATTTGAGCACGGTGTCCAGATCCATGGTTTTGGGTTGAGATACCGCTGCTGAGGGAGCATGACAAACGGCGCAGTTTCCGCTGTCGTCGGGATTGTCCAATTTGTATCCCGGTCCGATACCGGGGCGTTTGTAAGCATCCGTTCCGTAATATGTTTCTAAAACTTTGGGGTTCGATGTGGTGTGGGCCATCTTGGATCGGTCCCAGTACCGGGTGAGCTTGACGTGACATCGCGCACAAACTTCGGGTGAAATAAATTGGTAGTCCGGACGGTCATCCAGTAAAATGGGATTCAGGAAGACTTCGCCCGAAAGATCTGTCTGATTGGCAAACTGTCCGTTGTTGAACCAGCCCTCCTTACCGGCTGTAATCCGGAAACGCGGCCAGGGTACATGGCCGATTTTAAGTGAAAATTTGCCCTGCTTATCGGTAAGGGAATAACCCTCAGATCCGGGCAAGCGGACACGGACGTTTTCAACGGGACCGTAACTTGAAATCACTCGGCCGTATAGCAAGCGATCCGGACCGGAGTTCACCGAGCTTTGAGAATATCCGAATCCGTTGAACATCAGCACGGCAACCATAACCACACCGATACCAACACTGATTGAAAAAATAAGTTTCTTCGATTTCATTGGTTGTCCCATTCACTGAACTATCGCCTTTTATAACCTTTTCAGTTAATTGGCGCAATCTTATGCCCTGACCACTAAAATTCCCTGCATATTCTGATGGTTGTCCCCACATATGGCATTGCAGGAAAAGGTGAAGGAGCCGGCTTCTTTGGCCACAAACGAAACCAGCTTAACTTTCCCCGGCTGGATACCGTCAGAGATGATGATACCTGCTTCTGCGAAGCTGAACCCGTGAACCACGTCAATGCTCTTGAGCTTAAAGACCACCACATCCCCTTTGTTAACTTCGATGACCGGTTTCCGCACTGATTCTTCAGCGTTCATAGGAAGAATTTCAGCAGCATGAACATCACCCACCAACCAACCCTTTTCCGTATGCCCGGTGAGTGTAAAGACCTTGGCTTCCGAAGGTATCTTCTTCTGCCACAGGTAGTTGTCGTAGGTTAGAATCCCGACCGGCAGGCCAATAATGATCCCAATTACCACAATCAGATAGATAATATCGAGTTTCTTATGGTCGATCCGCATTTTCAGCCTCATTGAGCGATATTTAATAAGTCGATATACGCTTAATTTTATTTATTTGGTTCGGAAGCGTCCGCTTGGCTGCTGGGTTTGTCATCAGCTAGTTAATCAGCATCAACCTTCCCGACAGTTTGTCCACCCCAATCAGCTGAACCACCTCATTATCCTTTGAAAGAACTTCCGCCTCATAAAAGTTTCCGGCATCGTTGATCTGTCCCACCCGAAGATCCGGATTTAATTTCCGAATGTGGTTGGATACGATGTCGAAGGCTTGTTCCTGTGTGACTGCGGGCTTTGAAGCTAAGGGGCCCATCTGATTTCCGCGTTGCTGGGGAACATAGCCCTGCCCCCCGGAACCTCCCCATCCACAGGCCTCAGCCGGTTGGTGTCCCGTGAACATCAAATATCCGAAGCCAAAAATAGCCAAACCCAAAATCCCGAATGCCAGCTTCTTAAAATTCTTTTTCATTTTTCTATCTCCTTATTTGAAATTAATGACGTGTTGTTATCGTCAGCCCTTTAAGATGCAACCTGCGTACCACTTTGTGATAAGTAGAATTGAATTTTATAACTTTTTGAATTTACAGCATTAAATTTTTATCACATTTGGAAGCAAGTGGTTTATGCAAGCCGACTTGGGTAGGATCTATACAATTGCAATCGGCAGGTGCGTAATAATTATCCACGGTGCATCTTTGATGCAATGTCTAATAAAAAGTTTTAGACTTTGAAATTAGGGTAGCAGGAATCTCTCTCATAAAATTCATCCGCCAGTGGCAAATTTAGACGAGACGTATATCAATAATATTCAGGTGATAACCGGTTATAATTTATCCATAACCGATGCAAATTGTTTGTTAATGCCTTTTATTTTTGTTATTGAACCATCAGAATTTATTGAATTCCGCAGATAAACGAAAAATCATATTATTATTTGTTCGCCGTATAAATATTCGGATTTGCTACAAAACCAAATGAGTGTTGAAAATGGCCATAAATTACACTTTTGAGTGGGATCCCAGAAAAACACACGATAACCGAGATAAACACGGTATAGCTTTTGACGAAGCTGCAACGGTATTCAGAGATTCAAAGGCACTTTCCATATTTGATCAAGAGCACAGTGAAACTGAAGACAGATGGATAACAATGGGTATTTCGGAGAAAGGAAGATTGCTGATTGTGATCCATACTTTTCGAGAAGAAAGTGAAGATGCTGTCACAGTCAGGATTATTTCAACCCGGCAAGCAACAAAACAAGAAACCAAAACATATGGTGTATGAACATGAGAAAAGAGTATGATTTTTCAAAAGGCGAAAGAGGCAAGTTCTATCGTCCAGATATGAAGCTGAACATTCCCATTTATCTTGATGAGGAAGTTTCAGCCTTCGTAGAGAAAATC
>DUZK01000181.1 GCA_013349495.1 Deltaproteobacteria bacterium | reverse complement strand
GGCAAACGCAGAGGGATATTCGGATCAAGACGATACCGGCTCTATTCGATCCTGTTTGACAGCCGATATACTTGTTTTGAACAACGGATCCAATTTCTTGGTATCGGGTACTAAAAACCCTCGACCCCTTGACCCCCTGAATCCTTGAACCCTTTTCTCCAACTAAATTGGAGAAGAACCTCAAATTATAAATACGTCTTCAATATTCATTGTTGTTCACGGGCGGAGTTTAAGCCGCTGCCCAATCTTGATTAAGGAACCTTCAATGTCATTGATTTCGCGTAATATAGAAACGGATACGCCGGTTTTCTGGGAAATTTTATGCAGTGTATCTCCCGATCGAACCACGTAATACGGCCCTGCCCGATGCCGGGGGCTGGAAGGGGTGAGTTGTTTCATGACGGCTTTGAGCCGGTCCCCGGTTCCAGGTGGGACATTCACCTCGAACCGACCGGTGGGTGTGTAGTATTCGAGGATCTGAGGATTCAATTCCTTAATGGTTTTAAAATCCGTATCCAATGCCTGTGCAATGTCGCTCATATGAATTCGGTTTCCCGAATTGATCTGAACCGTGTCGTATTCCAAGGGTTTATAGATACGTTCCGGTGCGACCCGAAAACCGTAACGCTCAGGGCTCTCCATGATGATCTTAATCGCCGCGATTCTGAAAATATACCGTTCCGTCTCAATGGGAAGGTTGAGCCGGTAATAATCAGTGACCCGCTGCAGTTCGATTTCCCGTTTCAATCGGGTCTCGCCGCAATTATACGCGGCCATTGCCAGGGTCCACGAACCGAACATCTCCTTTAAGCTGCTCAGATATTTCAACGCTGCTTGTGTGGAACGCTCAAAACTGAAGCGTTCGTCTACCATCCGATCCTCCCGCAGCCCGCTTCGGCGGGCGGTTCTCGTCATAAACTGCCAGTACCCTTTGGCCCCGGCATGCGATCGGACGTAGCCGATGAGTGAGCTTTCCGCCAACGCCAGATACTTAATGTCATCCGGCATTTGCGCCTCTTGGAGCTTCTTTTCGATGTAAGGAAAATATCGCCCGGCTCGTTTTATCCACAAGAATACTTGGGCTCGATCCCAAACAGAGATGGTGAATTCTCGATCCAGCCGCTCCCATACCAGATGATCATTTAAGGGAACAGGCTCCCCGCACAGGGTACTGAATTCCGGTAGGGGATAATCATCAAACGATTGGGGGGTCGTATTGTCTTGCTCGGAAGATGCCTGAAACGGAAATAAAATTGTAAATATTAAAAGTGTGAAGAACCAGCGAATAAATCCAGCTCGATTTAACATAGGCTAAGCGAACAATAAGCAGTAACGAGTTGTTTTTCCGGAATAAAATTAATCTCCATTAATCCTGCTTCTGAGAACCGATGAGCATCTGAAGGTGACCACTCGTCTTTGATCCAACATCATATCGCTCCCTGTAGCCGGATTTCTGCCACGTCTTTCCTTCTTGTCCTTGATACAAAATTTTCCGAATCCGCTGATGAGCACATCGTCACCGTCGGCCAGAGAATTTTTCATGATATCAAGGAGGGATTCGAAAATTTCAGCACAATTTTTTTTGGGCAATCCGAGTTGGTTGTGGATGGATTCAATAATGTGTGCTTTGGTAAGCGCCATGGAAGACAACTCCTATAGTTTAACAGTTTCCTGAAACAGATGATCCGTAGTTTGTTTAAATACTTGTAATCCTTTCCTTTGTCAAGATATTATCCTAAATTAAAGAAGCGCGGATTACCGACAAAGCCGATTGTATCCGATTGGTCTTTCCGGACATTCAGATTAAAGAACGGATAAACGTTTCAAAGCGTTCGGAGCGGCAGAAAATGGAAAAAGACGCCAATCGTGTGGAATTTGAGGTCCCTGTCGAAGCAGGCAAGAAATCAATATTGACGTATACGGTTATTATGTCCTGGTGATGGGCGATGGAAGGATTTCTAAAATTTTATCCATCAGTTGATTCATATTGAAGGGTTTTTGAATAAATCCGCTGCAGCCCCGATTGAGAATATCTTTCGCTTTGCTGTCCAGGCTGTAGCCGCTTGAAAGGAGAACATTCACGCCGGGAGCAATCTCCTTCAACCGGTCAAATACTTCACCGCCTCCCATATCCGGCATGATCAGGTCCAGGATAACCAGCAGAATTTCATCCCTTTTTCTTTCAAAAATTTCAAGCGCCTCTCCCCCGTTGGAAGCAGAAAGCACATTGAAGCCGAATTTTTGGAGCATCTGGACACCCACATCGATGACCGCCTCATCATCATCTACTAAAAGCACCGTGCCTGTCATTGGGTCTATATGCTTCGGTTCTTCGAAAAGCTTCCGCACCGTGGAGTCCATTGCCGGGAGATAAATGCTGAACGTACTCCCCTTCCCCTTTTCCGACGTTACATCAATATATCCGCCGTGCCCCTTTACAATTCCGTATACGGATGCCAGGCCGAGCCCGGTTCCTCTTCCCATTTCTTTTGTGGTAAAAAACGGATCAAATATTCGAGATATGGTTTGCTCATCCATACCGGAGCCGGTATCGATAATCTCGATGAGCACGTAATTGCCATGTTTCGGATTATAGGCCTTGTTGTCCATGATCTGGTGGGAGGCGTTTCCCGTTTTAACGGTAAGATTTCCCCCGTTCGGCATGGCATCAGCCGAATTGGCATAAAGATTCATCAGCACCTGTTCGATCTGGCCGTGATCCGCTTCAATGCCGAAAATATCGCCCGAAAGCTCGAGATGTGTTCTAATCTCTTTTCTCATTCGGTTGAAAATCAAAAGGGTGTCCTGAACCACGGTGTTGAGATTTACCGGTCTCGATTCATACTTACCTTTCCTGGCGTAACCCAGCAGTTGACCGGTTAATTCCGTACCGCTTTCAATCTGTTTTTCGATGTTTTTTAATTTCTGATAATGTGGATGGGACTCGTCCAGGTCATAAAGAATGAGCGATATGTTTCCGAGCATTCCCATCATCAGGTTATTAAAATCATGTGCCATCCCCCCGGCCAGGGTTCCGATGGCCTCCATGCGCTGGGCTTTTTGTACTTGAAACTCAAGTTTCTTATTTTCCGAAATATCTCTGATAATGATGAGAAGCCCTGTAGGTTCTCCTTTATGATCATTAAAACGGGAAATACTGATGCTCACTTCAACAAGCTGATCACTCTTCGTATACCGGTTGGTTTCAAAACCATGATATGGCGTTCCGTATTCAATCACCTCTCGGAATATCGAATTCGTCCTGTCTTTTTCACTTTCCGGGATATACGGTAGATTCTTACCTTCCAACTCTTCTAAATTCCATCCGAAAATCTGTGTAAATGAAGGACTGATATAGCTGACCTTTAGGGAAAGAT
This sequence comes from Deltaproteobacteria bacterium, assembly GCA_013349495.1. Classification (GTDB taxonomy): domain Bacteria; phylum Desulfobacterota; class Desulfobacteria; order Desulfobacterales; family SURF-15; genus DUZK01. Next base: position 5,530 of record DUZK01000181.1, on the reverse strand, counting down.
CGGTAATGACGATGGCATCGGCAGATGAATGGATCAGCGACCGGTAGACTTCTTCAGCCTGTTTGGAGTCTGCAAATAGGGATTTGTACTTTTCTTCACTATCACGAAGTGCCTGTTCCTGCTTCTTTCTCTCGGTAATATCTCTGGCAACCGCACAATTGTACCCCTTGCCTTCAAATTCCACATAGTTGCCCCGGATTTCCACGGGTATGAGAGTACCGTCTTTTGACCGCTTAACCGATTCCTTAAAGTTTTCCCCTTTCCGCTTCAAGTCCTGCCAGCATTCTTCCCATTCTTCTTTCGGGAATTCTGGATCCACATCATGCAGGGTCATTCTCAAGAACTCTTCCTTCGAATACCCCAATGTATCGCAAGCCGCCTGATTGACATAAACCAGACGGGCCTCATTATCCATCCAGAAATTCATATCAGCCGAATGATCCACGGCAAATTGGGTAAACCGGAGAGATTCTTCGGCATGTTTCCGAAAGAGTATCTCCATCTTTGCATCTCGAAGCCTCCGGTAGGCAAACCAGGATAGGCCGATGGCCGCAAAGAACGGAAACGAAAGAACAAAGTCGTCCAACTCAAAACCCTCTGAATTTCGGCTCAGCCCGTGGAAGGTTTCGAAAAAATCGAACACCGCAGCCAGTATGGTACTTCCGATCACCGATAAAGCAACAATCAACAAATCCTTTCGGATTCGGTTTGGCGTTTCTTCCTGCATGAGCATGATCGCCCCTTTCAGCTTCGCCTGCATCGATTTGTGGACGGAACTTCAAGTGCCGCTTTCAGTATCTAAATGATTCCTGTTAGTTATGTCAAGTTCAGGCATCCATTTCCTCCGGCCTGGTTCCGGTAATGCGATAATAAGGCGCCCAATATGCCCGCCGAATTCGTCTCACGCTTTTTCCGGCAGCTTCACTGGTGCTCTGCACGAGCGAATAGAGGGCGGGAACAACCACAAGGGTGAGGATGGTGGCTAACGCCAGTCCGAAAATGACCGCACTGGCCATGGATTTCCACCACTGGGTCGATTCACTCACGGTAGATAGCTGCATCACATGGAAATCATAGGAAATGCCCGTCACCATGGGCAGCAATCCGAGGATGGTAGTTATGGCGGTTAGCAGGACCGGCCGCAGCCGTGTGCACCCGGCGGCAATAATCGCCTCTCTAACGGCTACTCCGCGTTCGCGGAGCTTATTGGTATAATCGATGAGGACAATGGCATTGTTAACCACCACACCGGCCAGAGAGATAACTCCCACGCCGGTCATGATGATACCGAAAGACATTTCCATAAAGGCCAGTCCCGCAAAGACGCCCCCCAGCGACAGAATGATCGACGTCATAATGATCAAAGGTTGTGCCACAGAGTTAAACTGGGAGACCAGAATCAGCACGATGAGAAATAGGGCAGCGCCGAACGCATTTATCAGAAATGCCTCGGTCTCTTGTTGCTCTTCGAATTCTCCGGTAAAACGGATCTTCACACCGGGCGGCAGTGGACGATTGGCCAAAATTTCCTCTGCCTGGGCCCGGACAACCGGTCCGGGCATATGCCTCTCGTCTACGTCCGCTTTTACCGTTACCACCCGTTCGTGGTCGATGCGATTGATCTGACCCAAGCCGCCGGACACTTCAAACTTCGCAATGGTACTCAGGGGTACCAGGCCCTCGGTGGTCGGGATGAGCAGCTCTCGCAGCACATCGGTGACCCGACGTTCCGATTCCGGCAATTGAACGGTTATGTCATAATCTTCATCCGCTTCCCGGTAGGTGGAAACCTTGATTCCGTTGAATGCAACCTTGAGGGCAAAACCGACGATATCCGTTGATAACCCCAATAGAGCGGCTCGCTGTCGGTCCACACGCACTTTTACGGTGGGAGAACCGGCCACATAATCATCGCGAATGTCCTGGACAAAAGGAATCTTCTCCAGAATCCCCCGAACCTGTTGGGCGATCCGGCCCAGCGCATCGAAATTTTCTCCGGATATCTCAATGTTGATGGGGGCGCCGGTGGGGGGGCCCTCCTCTTGTTTGGAGATGGTGATCTCAGCGCCCGGGATATCTTTAACACGGTTTCTGATGACTTCCAGGGTTTGAGAAGACGGCTCGATACGTTCCGCCATGTCGTGAAATTGAATGCCGATATGGTTGGGAGAGTTTTTTTCAAAAGCCGAACTTCCACCCGTTTTCGCAACCGTTCTTGCATAGACGTATTTAACGGTGGCAAGGTCTGTGGGACCCGTAAACTTTTTACCGTCAGCCAGTGTGTGATGTTTTTTCTTGGACGGCCGGGACAAACATTCCGCCGGATCTATTGTGGCAGAGGGAAGGTCGGTCCCGTTTTCTCCGCAGATGACGGTTTCGACCTGCCTGGCGATCCGATCTGAGTATTCAAGATCGGCCCCCTCCGGCATGTCCAGATTGACATAAGCGGCAATGGGGTCGATATCGGGGAAAAACTCCACCGGTTTTTCCAAACCCACCCGATAGAACCAGGTCATGGCAAGGGCCACCAGGCAGAGAAAAGACATGAGAATGACAGCGATTCGATGATTCAAGGCGCCATTGAGCAGGCCCCGATATGCTTTGAGCAGGGGGCCCTTGACGACAATCGGCTTTTCACCGGCTTTCTCTATATCCTCTGCCGACGCATTTTTCTGAAGCATGCTTCGGCCATGGGGGAGACGTACGAAGATGGCGGTCAGGGCCGGATTGATCACCAATGCCACGAAAAGTGAAGAAGACAATGTGATGATTACGGTCTTCGGCAGGTAAATCATGAATTCTCCCATGATGCCGGGCCAGAAGAGTAAGGGTAAAAATGCAGCCACAGTCGTCAGCGTAGAGGCGGCAACCGGTTGGGCCACTTCGGCGGTACCCTTTACCGCTGCCTGAATCCGGGGAACCCCCTGCTCCATGTAACGGTAGATGTTTTCAACGATCACGATGGCGTTATCCACCAGCATGCCCAGGGATAAGGTGAGGGAGAAAAGAACCACTATATTCAAAGTGATTCCCATTGCGTGTAAAATGGTAAAGGTGATGAACATGGAAAAGGGAATGGCAAGACTCACGAGGATGGCATTTCGCATCCCCAGCACAAAAAGCAGGACCACCACCACTAGAATCAATCCGGAAATGATATTGTTTTCCAGGTCTGCAACCATAACCCGGATATCTTTGGATTGGTCCATTAGTTTAGTGATATGGGTGCCGGCCGGCCAAAGCGCCTTTTTCTCTTCGATCAGTTCATCGATCTGGTCGGTAATGAAAAGGATATTCTCACCGGCACGTTTCTTGACTTGAATATTTATGGCTTGCCGACCGTTTAACCGGGAGCGGCCTTCTTCGTCCTTGAATCCATCCACCACACGGGCCACGTCCTTCAAGTATACGGGGCGGCCGTTGTGCAAACCGACCACAAGGTTGTAAATTTCATCAGGGCTCCTGAATTCACCCGGTACCCGAAGCTGGAACCGGCCGTCCGCCATCCGGATGGCGCCGCCGGATACATTTGTATTTTCTTCCGCTATGACGGATTGCAGTTTGGTAATGGGGAACCCGTAGTAAGCCAACCGATCAGGGTACGGTTCCACCCGAATCTCTCGTTCAAGCCCACCGGTGACGTTTGCTTCCAATACGCCTGGAATCGACTCGATATCTTCCTCCAGATCCTCAGCGATATCCTTAAGCCGGACCAACCCCACATTCCCGGATAACGACAATACGATGATGGGCATTTCCGACAGATTTACTTCGAATATTTCCGGATCGTCTTCAAGGTCGGAGGGAAGATCCGGTTTTGCCAGGTCGACCTTGTCTTTGGTTTTGGTAAGCACATCATCGATGTCGGTTCCGGCAATGAATTCGATGACAATGGAGCTCATGCCCTCTGTGCTGGAGGATTTGATCCGTTTGACCGACTCCAATCCCTTGAGTTTCTTTTCGATGGGAATCGTGATCTGCTTTTCAATATCTTCGGGAGCGACACCGGAATATTCGGTTTGAATGAAAACAAACGGTATGGTTATATCCGGAGTTGATTCTCGAGGGAGTGCTTTATAAGCAACAATTCCGACAAGAATGATTACGATGGATAAAACGACGACACTAATTCTTTTCCGGACAGCGATATCCGAGATGATCATGATTCGAAAATCTCTTCAGGGGTATTGACGTTCTTAATAACCTTTACGGGCTGGTCGTTATCCAGAAACCGGTGTCCCACGACGATAACCCGGTCTTCCGGATTCAAACCGGATTTTACCTGAACCTGCCAGCCTGTCAGGAAACCGAGATCGACCGGTTTTTTATAGGCTTTCCCTTCCTTTTCGATATAAACGAACCGGTCATCGCCCTGTATAATAACCGCATAGAGAGGAACGGAAAGCGCCTGCGGATAAACCTTTTTAACCAGTTCCACCTGGGCGAACATGCCGGGTAATATTTTTCCGTCCGGATTGGGGACGATCAACTCAAGGTCATAAAGCCGCGCAAGGGTTCGGGGCTGGCGGGCAAGAAATATTTTTTTCCCGACGACCCTCCGATTCTCCAGCGCCGCGATCACTACATTGGCTTTCTCAAGATCAAACACGGCTGCCACATCGCTTTCCGGAACACCCACGGCAACCTTCACCTTGTCGATCTGGAGAATCTGGGCAACCTCCTGATTGGCGTCCAGCAACTCGCCCTGCTTGGCAATCAATTCATTGAGTCTTCCGCTGATGGGCGCAACAATCGTTGTTCGCTCCAATGCAAGCTTGGCCTCTTTCAGTTGGGCACCAAGTTCGTTGAAACGGGCGGACGCCTCATCCAGTTTACTTTCGGCCGTAAATTTCTTTTTGGCCAGCGCGGCCACACGGGCCCGATCTAATTGGGCCAGCTTATAGCCGGCTTCGATCCGTGCCAACCGTGAGCGATAATCCCGGTCATCCAGGCGGGCGAGAATCTGGCCCTTTTTGACATATTGCCCTTCCTCCACATGAAGTTCGATGACCTGACCTTTAACTTCGGCTTTGACGCGCAAATCCTCATAAGCCTTCACTTCTCCCGGCAAATTGATCTTATCCTCCAGCCGGTGAGACTTCAGACTCAGGGTGATGACCCGTACAGCCGGCACTTCTTTTTTTATTGCCGATGTCTTTGCCTCAGCCAAACGTCCCTGCTCTTCGGCGAGATACCGTCCCATGAAAACAATAAATACCACGAGGCCGGCAACCATCGCCCAAGGAATAAGGCTCCACAGCAAATGTATGATTCTGATTCTGACACTCGGTTTTTCCAAATTTCTACCCCATCCCCAGAGGTTGCAACATTCGAACGTAATGCTCCACACGCTTAGCAAGACCGTGTAGAATACTATGAAATAGTTTCAGTTTCAACCAATTTGCGGACCCGAAATCCACCACCTAATTTAATAAAACCCTTTACCAATAAGGAAATACAGTAATTTTGCCTGCACCTTAATATTAAAAACGATACGTATCAAACTGCTGATTATCAAGATTTCCACGAT
>DUZK01000180.1 GCA_013349495.1 Deltaproteobacteria bacterium | reverse complement strand
TTTTTTGAATATTCTCAATAAATCGCAAGGCGTTGACATAATGTGATATATAATTTTTCTGGTATGATATCTTTAATCCAGAATGGAAATCCTGGTCCTCAGGGCCAGGTCAGAGATAATTGGCTCTGCCATAGATCAACACTGTTTCGGGTTTCGGGTTTCAGTTTCATACAGAATCCGGAAATCCATTCAAGTAAATAGCAAAGATGTGGGAATACCAACGCCGTTTCGGTTGTGTGTCGTCTGCTTGATGAAAATCGGCAGCGGTCAAGACGAATCCATTTCAAGAGCGACGCCGACATGGCGAATCACATTCGGTTGCTGACACCTGACACCTGAACACTGAACACTATTTTATAAGTCATCACACGTAATCACCCCTCTGGGGTGGACCAAAGCCGGGCCCTCTGGACCCGGATATTTACTCGTCTACATGCGTGTTTGAGGGAGTGATCGAGGATTATCTAAAACCACTCTGAGAGCAGCGGACGGATCTTTACGATTTTATCAAAATCTTTATCACGGTGTAATAGAAGGGCTTCTGATTCCATGGCAATTTGAGCGATGCAGCAATCGATGGGACTGTTTATGGCGATTCCTTTGCGTCTGAGTTCAAAATAAATTTTGGAGGCTTCCCGCCAAGTATTCTCAGCTGTTTCAAGATAATACTGAGTGGAAAGATATCCATATTTTTCCGGAGAGTTCAGTTAAATCCCTACACTTTCTCAATCGGATCAATTCCCTCAAAGCTTCATGGACAAGATCTTTTTTAGTTTTTGCCTGGCTGACGGAAAAGGCTTCTTTCATGAGTTTTTCATCCAATACGATATTTGTACGCATTACGACCTCCCTGTGTGTATTATATACACATTTTACTGCATCTGATTTTCAAGTCAATAGGTAAAAAGGCATCACGTGTTGAATTCAAATGGTGGTATAGAAGCCTGAGCACCTAATCGGATAATAGCGATATCGGCATCGCATATAGAATAGTGATGGGGCAGCGAAAGAATTATTTTGGGATTCCCTTTAACTCATTGAAAAATTGTTGAGGAGTGAAGATATGTGTGTTTCCAGATAAATGGGAGGGGGCAAACAGTGACTTTGAACGTGTTGTTGGAGGTGTTTTTAAGTAAAAAATTGCAGGTTGAAATTTAATTATTACTTTAACTGACCGATAATAATAATGATTCCGGTTGTTTTTATGAATCATTCAGGTTAGTATAGCTTTTCGTACCCTGATGTTTCTTGGTTTATCATGAAATAAATTTTTATAGGCAGGCGAAACGACAAATATCAGGGGTTAGCAACAACGAACAGGGAGCAGGTAGTCATGAATGAGAATAACACCGATGCCGAGAGAAGGATTGAGTCCAGAATATTACCCGATGAGTATCATAGTGTCCAATTCACCAAGCGGGGACTTGATATTACCTATCAGTTCAAAATATGGAATATTTCAACAAAAGGGATGTGTATTTTGGTTCGACACGACTCAGACGTATTGAGTCATCTGAAGGTTGGAGATATTTTGGATATGAAATACTATCTCGAGGCAGGGAAAAGTCCTGTTGACGAATCAAGAACAGAGATCATCCACATCACAAAAGGGGAGCCTGGACAATTCGAAGGGCATTATATGGTGGGTTTATCAAAACCCGGACCATGATTTATGTCTTTTAGCTTCTGCGGTCAACCACCCTTTCGCTCCAACCCTCTTTCTTTCATAAGCTTTTGGTGAAACCCTCTGGAGATTCCTTTGGCCGCCTGTAGAGGTTCCGGCGGCAGCGGCACCACTCGCATCGTATCCCCGTCATCGATGCATTCCGGTTCAGTAATTTATGCGTTGTCTTATGTGTTCTTTTTACGGGTTAGGCGCCTGTCGTCGGCGAGAGTTTCGTTGACAGCGAAAAGTGACCATGGTATTATGACCATGTCATTTTAATCTTCCTCATCAATCGAAGGATAATCAATGAACAGCACCGTATCAAAATCACAATTCAAGCCTAAAGCATTGGAGCTTTTCAGGGAAATTGAGAAAACCGGTAAAACCCTCATTATCACAGACCGGGGCAAACCCGTCCTGAAAATCACCCCCTATTCAGAGGATCCGAAAGAATCCCTGAGGCTCCTCCGAAATTCTGTTGTCAAATATGAAAACCCTCTGGAGCCTGTCGGATTAGAGGATTGGGAATCATTAAAATGATTTTGTTGGATACCCACGTTTGGTTATGGTTTGTCAGTAATCCCGAGTTGCTTTCAAATAAAGCAAGAAAGGCTGTCGATTCTGCAATACTTAAAGAGAAGATATTCATCTCTTCCATCAGCGCATGGGAGGTCGCTCTCCTGGTCTATAACCAACGACTACGGCTGACTTTGGATGTTGCCGATTGGATCGCAAAATCCGAAATGCTGCCTTATTTTCAATTCATCCCGGTGGACAATGCCATTGCAATCAAGTCCGTCAACCTACCTAAACCGCTTCATAGCGATCCGGCTGACCGTATTATCATTGCAACAGCCATTTCACTGGGCGCGTCCCTGCTCACCAAAGATGAAAAAATATTGAATTATCCCCACGTAAAAACGGTATGGTAAGCGGTGGTAATGGCGGGCTCCCGCTTTCATGGCAATGTGAACAATGCCGCAACGAACTCTTACGTCCCCATGTACAAGGTATCTTGTATTGAATTGTAGATAATAACAGGATACAAAGACCGTTCCGGTTCTTGAAAAAGGAACGCCGCAACAGCTCTCCCGGAAAAAACAAACCATTATGAACAAACCGGATAACATCTCGTACCGATGGGTTGTGCTTGTCGTCGCCTTTATTACACTGGTTTTGGGCTATGCCATCAGGAACTGCTTTTCCGTGTTTTATCCCGCCATTGTCGAGGCGTTCGGCTGGCAGAGAGGTAACACTGCCCTGATATTTTCCATCAGCATTATTGTCTACGGGCTTTCTGCCCCTTTGGCCGGCGGACTGGTGGATCGCTTCAGCCCAAGGGTGATACTGCCCATAGGGGCGGTGATTCTTGGAGGGGGAATGGCCCTGTGCAGTCAAGCCGACACCCAGTGGGAATTTTATATTTTCTATGGTGTCCTGGTAGCCATTGGTCTCAGCATGTCAGGCTGGACCACCTTGACCACCATTGTATCGAGATGGTTTGTAAATAATCAGGGTCTTTCCTTCGGCGTTATGACCGCCGGTTTCGGCAGCAGCCTGGTCTATGCTACGGTTGCCCAGTTTCTCATTTCCACATTCGGATGGAAAACCGCTTGTGTCATCATCGGCGGTTCCGCCACGGTCATTATCGTTCCCCTCTGCGCCCTCTTCATGCGGCGCAGGCATACGCGTTCGGATGATTCGCCGGATGCCGCGATAAATTCATCCGCTTCAGGTAATCCGAAGAACTCAAATGCAGCCGATGTGCCGGATGAAGCGGAGCGGAAGTGGTCGGAAACGACCTGGACCCTGGCAAGGGCTATAAAAACGTATCGGTATTGGCTGCTCTTTTTTATCGGATTTTGCCATCTCGGGATCGCCGAGTATATCGCGATAGCCCATCAGGTCTACTTTTTCCGGGATGCGGGATACAGCCCCATGTTGGCGGCCAATATCTACAGCACTTTTGGTATTGCCTTCGTACTGGGCACTCTATTCAGCTTTGCCTCGGACCGGCTGGGACGGGAAATCGTCTTCAATACCGGTTGCCTGCTATGTGCGGCGGCCGTATTTTTACTGTTGTTTATTAAAGATCCATCCCGGCCCTGGATGGGGTTTTTATATGCGGTGCTGTTCGGTTCGGGAATGGGTATTGCGGCTCCGGTTTTCTTCACCATGGTGGCCGATCTCTTTCTGGGAAGACATTTCGGTTCGATCCAGGGCTCGATTATATTCGGGATTTCGTTGAGCGGCGCCACCTCCCCCTGGCTTGGGGGATTTCTCCACGACAAAACAGGAAGTTATTTCTCGACCTATCTTCTCATGCTGGGATCTTTGCTGCTGTGCTTATTGTTGATGCGGTTCGTTGAACCCCATAAGTTGAAGCCGGTTGTTAAATCGAAAAAGAGGAGTTAGGGACAAAGCTTACGGCATCCGGTAGATCATAGAGTTTATATTCATTCCTGCACCCACAGAGGCAAAAACTGCGATATCACCCGATTCCAGACGGTGTCCGTCAAGTTTTCCACGCCGTATCAGGTCGAGCATCATCGGCAGGGTGGCCACGGAACTGTTTCCTGCCCAGGAAATCGTCATGGGCATGATGCCGGGTGGGATTTCATCAATTTTATATAAACTGAACAGGCGTCTCAATATGGCTTCGTCCATTTTTTCATTGGCCTGATGCATCAGTATCTTTTTGACATCGCTGAGGTCGAATCCGGTGTCTTCCAGGTTTTTCTTTACCACTTCGGGGACCGTTCTCGCGGCATACCTGTATATTTCATGGCCGTGCATCTTGATGTACAGGTCGTTTCCGCTTAGGTTCGGGTTGTATGACTTGCCCATGAATAAGAGATATGCGTGATCATAGGTATCTGACCGGGTAACGTGGGACAGAATGCCCACGTCCCGCTCCGTCGCCTCAAGCAGGGTTGCCCCGGCGCCGTCGGCATATATCATGCTGTCGACATCATGAGGATCTGAAACCCGGGACAGTGTTTCGGCACCAATTACAAGGATCCGCTTCGCATCGCCGGACTTGATATAATAATCGGCCATGATCATCGCCTGGAGCCATCCCGGACACCCGAAAGGAATATCCAAAGCCACGGTGTAAGGATTTTTTATTTTCAGTTTGTGTTTGACCCGGGCTGCGATGGTGGGGACCATATCGCTTCTTCTGTTGTGCTGCTGCACATCCCCCAGGTTATGGGCCACGATAATGTAATCGAGGCTTTCCATGTCCAGGCCCTCCAGCGCCTGTTTTGCAGCCATATAGGCAATGTCAGAGGTGTTTAGCCCGTCGGTGACATGCCGCCGTTCTTTAATGCCCGTAATCTCGTGGAGTTTTTTAATGATCTCCGGGTTGGGGCGTTCAAGCCTGACACCGTCGGCCCCATAAAATTCGTTATCGAGAAAATTCTTATTCGGTATCACTTCGGGTGGAATGTAACTTCCGGTTGCCGCAATAATTGAGTTCGCCATTTTGAAAACGCATTGCTCCTTTTTCAAATTACACACCTTATAAGATAATGGTAAAATTTTGACAACGGAAAACAGGCACCCTGAGCAGAAATTTCAATATACCGCATCGATACCCTTAACGCTTTGCCATTTCCGGAGAGAATCAAAAAACGGTGGACGGATGAAAGCCTTGGTCAAATTTTTCGGGAAAATATATGGCGGCGTTCTCACCGAATCACTTGATCATTGGATATTATGGATTTCCTTGACATATGTGGTCGTTTTAATTTATAAAATTTAAAGCTTTTTACAAATCCGTTTGTATTTTGACCTTCAGCGAATCCGTCAAACTTCGAACGGAAATATATCGATCAAGGGAACCTGTAGAATGGCGAAAAGAAAAAAATCTGATGAACGTCGAAAGCATGACCGGATCACAATAAAAAGCAACGTATTTACCGCTTTGGGCGCTGATTCGAAACAGAAATGTGTTGTTCTTGATATATCCGAAGGCGGGCTTTCGCTGCGATACTATGAAGGGTCCGAGCTTATTAAACAGATCGCGGATGAAAAATCGGTTAAGCTCGACATTTTTGTGGACAAAGGAGATCTCTGCCTGAGCCAGATTCCGTTCCAAACGGTTTATGATGCCAAAATTATGAGCGAACTGCCCCTTGACGAGGTAACGATTCGAAAGCGTGGGGTGAAATTCGGGAGACTGACAAAAGATCAGCGGTCAAAACTGAATGATCTGGTGCAAACGAGATTGACAAAATAGGTTCTTCTCCTAACAAAAATCTGCCATTACCGCATTTATTAAACCGTATCTTCAACCAAGTTTATCACATTATCCTTAATTCATATCTGCTTGACATAAAACGGTTTATCTGATTTTTTCTAAATTCCGTAAAACCGAAACAAAGAAAGAAAAGTTACAGTCCAGCCACCAAGACACGGAGGCACAAAGAAGGGATATGAAGTTTAAAATTTGAAGTGAGCTAAAGTGAGCTAAAATTGAAGAATGCGCTTCCAGCGCGGTCAATTCTAATAATTGACAATAGAGCGTTATAAAAAAGCTTTAACACCGAATACGAGGAATGCAGTGAATGACTTGCGATAATTACCTCTATTGGGGAAAGTATATAAAATTGATAGAATACATTAATTTTAGGCACTTTAGATCACTTTAGTCACTTTAAACTTTTGCATCATTTTAAAGAGGTTTTAATATGAATTCACACGCGATCGATCAACCAGGTGCCTTGAAAGGGCTTAAAGTGTTGGATCTCACCCGGGTGCTGGCCGGGCCGGTGTGCACAATGCTGCTTGCAGATATGGGGGCTGAAGTCATCAAATTGGAAGTTCCGGGAACAGGAGATGACAGCCGGGGTTTCCCGCCGTTCAAAGAAGGGGAGAGCACGTATTTCATCAACAACAATCGAAACAAGAAAAGCATCGTATTGAATCTTAAAGACCCTTCGGATCACCGGAAACTGGTCGAGATCATCAAATCCATGGATGTCCTGGTGGAAAATTTTCGCCCGGGAACCATGGAAAAGCTGGGTCTGGGTTACGACGATTTAAAGGAAACCAACAGCCGGCTCATTTATGCATCCATATCCGGATTCGGCCAGTACGGCCCCTATAAAGGCAAGCCGGGCTACGATATTATCGGCCAGGCCATGGGGGGTATCATGAGCATCACCGGATGGCCGGACAGCCCGCCCACCCGGACCGGAACGGCAATCGCCGATTTTCTATCCGCCTTATTTTGTACCATCGGCATTCTTTCCGCTTTACACGCGCGCAGATCGTCCGGAAAGGGGCAGCAAATCGATGTATCCATTGTCGACTCCGTTGTTACGGCCATCGGCACCATTCTTCAGATCTACCTGGCAGAGGGAAGGATCCCGAAACGAGCAGGGAACAAATACAGTTTCATTGCTCCCTATGAGGCATTCAAGGCAAAGGACGGGTGGTTTGTCCTGGGGGTTGGAAGCGAAAGCATCTGGAAGAAATTCTGCAAGACGATCCATAAGGAAGATTTAATTGATGATAAACGCTTCACCCTTAACGCTGATCGGATCAAGAATAACGATGTGCTGGTCGAAATGATCAACGACTGGGCCGGCAATTATTCAGTGAACGAGATTATCGACATTCTCGAAGAAAAGGGGATACCGGTAGCCCCCATCAATGAGCTGGATCAAATCGTAAACGACCCGCATATTGCGGTTGCAAGAGAGATGATTCAGAAGATCGTGCACCCCATCGCCGGAGAGGTCGACATCGTCGGAAACCCCATCAAAATGAGCGATACGCCGCCCGGCATTTATTCAAGCTCTCCGTTGCTTGGGGAGCATACGGATGAAATTTTGGGAAAATATGTAAAGTAAAATTAAGAATTCTAAATTTGAAGTGAGCTAAAGTTTAAAGTGCCTAAAGTTGATGTGTCGCTTCGCTCCGTCCGATATTAATCAGGCAGAATACATAAATTTTAGGCACTTTAGCTCACTTTAGGCACTTTACACTTTTGCTTTGAATGAATAAACCGACTGTAATACGTAACCGTATTCAAGAGAACGTGTACTAAGGCCTCACGTCTCAACGAACCCCCAGTTTTTTTTCTTTGATGCGCACCACGGAGGTGACCAGGGTGTTGAACGGTGCGGGAACCCCCACCTTTTCCCCTTCGGCGGGAATGGCGCCGTTGATATAGTCGACCTCGCTCTGGCGGCCTTCCAAATAATCCAGCAGCATGGAAGGTTTGGCATTCGGCATTTTTAAACCGAATTCATAAACATATTGTATCGGATCATCGATATCGACGGGAATCCCCTTTGCCTTTGCCACATCGAACGCTTCCTTGGCACAACCGGATGCGATCCGCCAGGCATCTTCGTCTGCCATGACCTCACTGAGGGTCCACTCGGTTATGGCGCAGGTTCCGGAGAAACAGACGTTGCAGATCAGTTTTTCCCAGATCAACTGGTCGATGTCATCAAAGGTTTTGACATTGAATCCCGCATCGCTCCATACTTTTGCCGCGCGCTCGGTTCTTTCGGTTGCCGGTCCTTTCATTTCTCCCAGGCGCATCAGGCCCATACCGTTATGATGGGCATGTCCGGGACTTTTGATGGAAGCCCCGTATCCACCTGCCACCCCGATAAGAACGCGTCCCTTACCCAATATATCCTCGGCGATTTGCGGGCCGCCCAGGCCGTTTTGGATGCTGATCACAGTTGTGTCAGGACCCACCAGCGGCTTTGACGATTCTGCGGCAGCAGCCACGTGCATGGCCTTTGTAGCGATGATAACCAGATCGCAGGGCCCGACGCTGTCGGTGCTTGTGGCCGCGTGTATGTGAACGGTCCGGTCGCCGGATTTGCCCTCCAGCCTCAACCCCTTATCTTGAATTGCATCCACATGTTCTTTCCATTGATCGATCGCCCATACTTCGTTTCCGGCATCACCCAGTAATGCCGCATAGAGACTTCCCATGGCGCCTGTTCCGACGATTGCGATTTTCATTCCTCACTCCTTATTTTTCGATTCTTGATGGATCCTTCTTAAGACCAAGAAACCAAACGATGTAAAATAACATCATCCTAACCCGGATAAACCGGAAAAAACAAATCCCAAATCCCAAATAACAAACAATATCCAATAACCAAAAACACAAATTCAAAACAAAGATTTGGTATTGATCTGTCAGGTCACTAAGTACACGTATTCTTAAATACGGTTACGTATTACAATTGGTTTCTTCATCCTATGAAAAAGTTTAAAGTGCCTAAAGTGATCTAGAGTGCCTAAAGT
>DUZK01000179.1 GCA_013349495.1 Deltaproteobacteria bacterium | reverse complement strand
TGGAATGATGGAATATTGGAGAGAATCAGTAAAGGAGATAAATTAATGGAGAAGTTAAGCGGTTTTGAAAATCGAGCGAAGCGACTTTTGAAAGAAGGCAAAAAAACGGGCGGGGCATGGGCACAGTTGGCGAGTTCCACATCTACAGAAATACTGTGCCGGGCCGGATTCGACTGGATCATTATCGACATGGAGCACGGTCCCAACGATATCCCGACCCTTGTTGCTCAGATGCAGGCAATGAACGGGTTTCAGGCGGTTCCGATTGTCAGGGCGCCCTGGAATGATTTTGTCATCATTAAACGAATTTTGGATGCAGGTGCATACGGGGTCTTGATACCTTACGTGAATACCAAAGCAGAAGCGGAAAATGCAGTTGCTGCCTGTAAATATCCGCCGGCCGGCATTCGTGGAATTGCCGGCAGCACCCGAGCGGCCGCATTCAATCAGAACGCCATGGGGTATTTTTCCAGAGCCAATGAAGAAATTCTGATAATCACCCAGGTGGAGACCCGTCAGGCAGTGGACAATATTGATGAAATTCTCGAAGTCTCAGGGGTTGACGGAATCTTTATCGGTCCCATGGACTTAGCCACCAACATGGGCCACATCTTCGATCCGACACAACCGGATGTGCAGGAGGCGATTGCACAGGTTGAAGAAAAAGTATTCAAGTCGGATAAATTCTTAGGGACCATTTCAAAAGACTGGAACCAGGCCAAACAGTTGTTTGATAGGGGGTATCAGCTGGTGTCCCTGATGGCGGACGGTACCGGGCTGGCAGGCCTAGCCGCCGGTTGTGCGGCCTCTTTTAAACAGTCTTTCCCCCAAGGTTAAACTTTCGTCAATCAAATGATTTTAGCTTCAGATTCACCCTTTGGAATCCCGCCGGGTGAATCTGAAGCTAATCTATATCTTATATTTCCTGTTTTTCCTGAATTTGACTTAAATCAATGTGCGAGCACTGTTATTGTATTATCTTTATTGCAGATTATGAGCAGTATATTCTTTAAAGGGAGGCTCTGCGTATGAAAACATATATGGAGAATCTCAGAGAATCCAATGATTTTCTGAATCTACTCCTTGATAATATCAATTCGGCGGTTCTTGTATCGGATGAGAATCTGCAGATCCATCAGTTCAACGATGCATTTCTTAATCTGTTTGACAGTGCGAAAATTGGTGAAACCGATCGATCTTTCGGTCGGGTGACGGGATGCGTCAACGCCGTCAGGGAAAACAAGCGGTGCGGTGAAACCTCCCGGTGCGGCACGTGTGTACTGCGGCGGTCCCTCATTAAGACCTTAACTGAAAATGCTCCGGTCGACCGGGTGAGGCTGGAACGCGTGTTTTATATCGATGGAGAACCGACTCAAAAATACCTCGAGTTCAGTGCCCGCCCCATCGATTTTCAAGGCAGGAAATTGATTCTGGTGATTATTTATGATATCACCAACATTGAACAGCAAAAGCTGGAGCTGGAACGAAAACAGGTTCAATTGGATCAGGATCTGGTTGCTGCTGCAGAAATTCAAAAAAGCCTGCTGCCCAACCATCTTCCGAATATCAAAAATCTGGATATTTCCTGGCGGTTTGAACCCTGCGAGCAGATCGGCGGGGATATATTCAACATCCATCCGCTGGACAATAGTCAAATCGGTCTGTACATGGCAGATGTCTGCGGGCATGGAGTGCCGGCAGCCCTGATTTCAGTGGCCGTATCTCAATTTTTCCAGACGCGGTATAATCTGATGACCGATGATGCGAAGATCGTCTCTCCCGAAAGCCTTCTGCATAACTTGGATAAAGCGTTTCCATTCGAACGTTTTGAGAGTTTTTTCAGCGTGATTTACATGAACATCGATCATTCCAGGGGGCGGCTGCAATACAGCAGCGCGGGACACCCGGCTCCGATCCTGATGCGAGCCGATGGGGATTTGGAATTTTTAAATCACCACGGTCCCATCATCGGTTCCGGATCAGAGGGCAGTTTTAACATGCAGGAGAAGCAATTGCATCCCGGAGATATTATTCTCCTTTATACCGACGGCGTGTTGGAAAGTCACAATGATTCACAGGGCTTTTACGGTCAGAAGCGACTCCGAAATCTAGTCCGGCAAAACAAAGACGCCACCGCGCAGGAGCTTGTGGATACGCTCTATGATGACATTCGATCCTATCAAAAAGGAGTGACGCCTGTTGATGATATCAGTATTATGGCTGTGCGGTACCTATGACATGGATCGATAATCATTGTTCACCGTTATCCGCAACCCGGTTTCTGCTGCAGATTTCGGATACTGCCTCTTCAAAGGCATTTCTGAGATCCGGCTCATCAAAATCCGCCACAAGTCTTTTAAGAAGAGGTATGATTTCGGGAGAGCCGATTGTTCCTAAAAGATAAAGGACATCTCCCTTAACGGACGGATCGGCTGTATCTTTTTTTTCTTTTTTGATTTCAACAGCGGAAGCGATTTGAGTAAATGCTGCCGCATAGTCATTGAATCGTTTATTCTGATCGCTTTCCGTTAAAATCAGATCAAGTTGAATCGGCCCTCGAAGTGATTCGTGCCATTTTCTTATAGTTGTTTCTTCCTGCTCGTTCACATCAACACCCGAATTCCAGCCAGGCGCCTCATGTCTGTTGGTTTCCCAGGAGGCATTGGTGAGTGTACGCCGCTCGTCTTTTCTATCGTTGATGATCCAGAAGCAGTTCCGCCACTTCTCCGATGTTGGACAAGATCTTGTCGGCTTTTGAAAAATCTCCATGTGACGAAAGATGGTTGGGAATAACCCAGCAGGTCATTCCGGCCCGTTTGGCGGCGATGAGCCCCCGTTCCGAATCTTCGATAACCAGCCCATCCTTCGGTTCTGTTTCGAGCATCTCAAGGGCTTTGAGATAAGGCTCCGGATCAGGTTTCGATTTGTCATAGTCCTCATTGGTCAATATCAGTTTGAAAAACCGGATGAATCCTGTCCGGCTGTGGATCATTTCGAAATGCTCCCGCCGGGAGCTGGTGACGATTCCCATGATATACTTTTCTTTTAGAGCCGTTAGCGCTTCTTCAACACCGTTGATTCTGAATTCTTCTGTTTGGAGCATTCTAAGATAGATGGCGTTTCGCTCCTTTTTCAATTCGGGAATATCCATGGATTCGGAATCGACTTTAGGAATCAGGTGCCATGCCCCTATGGACCGGGTCAAGTATAAATCCCGGAACAGGTCTTCGGTGAGATTTACACCATATCGAGACAGGAGCTTCTTGTTTGCCAAATAATAGAATTTTTCAGTATCCACCAGGACACCGTCATTGTCCCAGAGTATGACTTTAAACATAATAAGGATACACCGCTTCAGTTTTTTTAAAAGAACACTTCATACCGCGAATCATCAAGAAATCCAAGCCCGATTCTCCGTGTTGATTTTTTCAATGAATGATATATACTGGGATATACCATCACCAGGGAGGAGCAAAATGGAATCTACAGCAAAATTATTTAAAAACGGTCGCTCCCAAGCCGTTCGTCTGCCAAAAGCCTTTCGATTCAAGGGTTCTGAAGTGAAAATAAGAAAAGAAGGAGGCAAGGTAATTTTGGAACCACTCGAAAGCGGCGATTGGCCTACGGGATTTTGGGATAATTTTCAGCCGGACCCTGACTTTGAGATGCCTGAACCGTTGCCGTCGAAAGATGTAAGCTTGGATTAGTTAAAGGTGCGCAAATGTACCTGCTTGACACAAATATCGTAAGTTATTGGATGCGTGGCATGGAAAGCGTAATCGACCGCATAAGGAGCAGATCTCCGTCTGATTTCGGGCTTTCAACAATCACATTAGCTGAAATATTATATGGGATAGAAAAATCCTCGGTGAAAAAAAAAGAGCGTCGCTTAAAGATCGAGAAGATATCATCTCTTTTGATGATTTACCCTTTTGATGAAATGGCGGCCATTGAATATGCCGTTATCCGGGCGGAGCTGGAAAAAAAGGGGACAATAATTAGTGAAAGGGACACACAAATAGCTTCTATAGCTTTGGCGAATAAACTGATTCTTGTGACCCACAACGTAAAAGAATTTAATCGAATTCCAAAGCTGAAAGTTGAAGATTGGGCAAGTTAGCATCTTTTAACGGTTGGAGTCTTTCGGTTTAATCGAAAGAACGGAAAGCAACGAAATAGAAGTCCCTTGGGACATCCTTTAAGCGCAATTGAGTCTTGCGGCCTGATTTTAAATGTTAAATGCGGAGAGGCTGGACATGGCGAAAATCGATGGAAGCACCCTTGTTGTCAAAGCGCTAAGGGATGAAGGTGTGGATGCCGTTTTTTACCTTGCTGGCGGACCCATGCTTGACGTGGCGAGCCGGTGCAAGGAAACCGGCATCCGTTTGATCGATTGCCGCCACGAACAGGCCGCTGCAATGGCAGCCCATGCCTACAGCCGTGTAAGTGGCAGACACGGGGTCTGTTTTGCCTGTTCAGGACCCGGAACCACAAATCTGATTACCGGTGTCGGAAACGCCTACCTGGATGCGGCGCCGGTGGTTGCCCTGGGCGGAGCCAGTCCCATTTCGCAGGAAGGAATGGGAGCATTCCAGGAGATGGATCAGGTGGGTATGTTTAAACCCATCACCAAGTGGGCGGAGCGGGTGAAGCATATCGAACGCATTCCGGAGTTGATGAACAAGGCGTTTCGAATCGCCGCCGGCGGGCAACCCGGACCCGTCTATCTCGATCTGCCCAGTGATGTGATCTACCGGCTGGTTGAAGAAAAGGACGTCCGCTTTCCCGATAAGCCGCACAAGATTCCTCGTATCGCAGCCGATCCGGAACTGGTGAAAAACGCCGTCAAACTGCTTAAAGAAGCGCAACGTCCCATAATCCTGACCGGAACCGGGGTTTTTTGGTCTGGTGCAATGGCGGAACTGAGGGAATTCGTCGAACTCACCCATATCCCCTTTTATACCACCCCGCAGGGCAGGGGAGTGATTCCCGAAGATCATGAACTCTGCTTTCCCGGCGCGCGCAGCCGGGCCTTTAAAGAAGCCGATGTCGTGCTGGTGATCGGCACCCGGTTCAATTTCATTATCGGCTATGGTATGCCCCCCCGTTTTGCAGCGGATGTAAAATTCATCCAGATCGATATCAGCGCCCCGGAGATCGGCCGTAATCGGCCGGTCCATATCGGGATCGTCGGGGATGCCGGAACCGTCCTGCATCAACTGATCCGGGAGGGACGGGATACCGTTCTGAAACGTGATGCGTTGCCTTGGATCGACGTCTTGCGCGGTTATCACAGCCGCTCCCAAGAGAAGACCGAAAAGATAATGAACGCAGATTCCTCGCCCATGCATCCATTACGGTTATGTAAAGCAGTGGGTGAGTTTATGGACCGTGATGCGGTTATCGTGGTCGACGGTCATGAAATCCTGAACTTTGCCCGTCAATCGATCCCCACCCATGTTCCGGGCCACCGGATAAACGCCGGTCCCAACGGGTGCATGGGCGTTGCGGTTCCCTTTGGGTTAGGGGCCAAGGCGGCCAAACCCGACACCCAGGTGATCGCTTTGAGCGGGGATGGTTCCTTCGGCATGAACGGGATGGAGATCGATACCATGGTTCGGCACAACATCCCGGTAATTGTAATGATTTGCAACAACGGAGGGTGGGCAGCTGAAGGGGCCATGGATGTCGGAAGGGATCTCGGTTTCAGCCGCTATGATAAGATGGCGGAAGTTTTTGGCGCTCACGGGGAGTATGTGGAGAAATTCGAAGATATCCGGCCGGCGCTGGAACGCGCAGCAGCGTCTGGGAAACCGGCCGTGATCAACGTCATCGTCGATCCCAAGGCGCGATCGTCCACACAGCCCTTCGTTGATTATAAAGCCATATAGGGTTGAACAGTGTTGCAAAGATCTCACACTTGTGAAAGCAGAGATTTAGCAGCCGAGTGTGTGATCTTAAATCACATAGGCGATTTGATATTGATATCGGGCACCTGTATTTTTCGTTCTTCTGTTACGCATACTGCATGAAATCTTGAGCGCGCCGATACCCGCTTTCGTTTCTGCTTTCAAAGGTAGTGTTGAGTTTTTCTGAGTCCATGGATGTTACGCTTAGGATAATTATTCTTTAATTTCTTCATAGCCCGAAGGGATACTAAAAAACGATCGGCTTCTGTGGAGATTTTTGTTTGATCAGAAATAATTTGATAATATTTAAAAACTGTAAAACTGTAAATGTGTGGGATGTCCCTAAAAGCCCTACGAGCCTGTACGAACATGCGAAATGTAAGTTATAAGCCTCATTTGGGGCGTCCTTTTTACGACTTCATAAAGCATTTCAATCTGTTGCCTTGGTCCGACCCGGAATCCGCGGAATCCGATGGAATCCGGAATCACGGATTCAGGGATTCAGGGATTCAGAGAAGGACATCAGTCATCGGTCTGTTCCACATGTTGAATTCTGCCACAAACTTCTCTCCACACCGGTAGGCGTTCATTTAGACCCAACAGATCTAAGTACTCCGGATTTAGCCTGTTGTTCGATGTATTCGACGGGATACCAACACTCATTTCGTATTCAAGCGCATTAGCAGCATGAACGGCAGCAACGGCATTGAACTCCCCTCTTGAAAAATCTTGAGGTCGATGGTGAAATGCAATTGCTTCGACGATGGGATTCGGGAGACCCCATATGCCAAGCAGGTAAGCCTCGACTTCAGCGTGGGTGATTCCGATAATGTTCTGTTCTACCTCAAAAAAGGGTGCGGTTTGTTCCTGAACCGATGAGATTACCCTTTGAAAAGGGTTATCAAGCTCAGTTGCAAGCACCAGTTTCCCCACATCATGGAGCAAACCGGCTATGAATGCATCACCGATAAAAGTTTTTCCAGTGCTTCTTGTCCATTTTCAGCAAAGTGCATCTCCCATTCGTGTCTCATGGTTCGCAGCATCCGCTTGTACCCTTGAAGAATATTGGGTTCATCATCCACAAAGAGAATCCTCAGTTTTATGGTATTATCCATCTCACTCAACTCCCACTTAATGGCAGCCGGATGATTAAAGTCGTTCCTCGGTCGACCTCGCTCTCAACGTCGATACGACCGCCGTGTTTCTTGACCATCACCGTATGCGCGATCGCCAACCCCTGGCCGGTTCCTTTGCCCACCTCCTTGGTGGTGAAGAACGGGTCAAAGATCTTCGCGCGAATCTCTTCCGGTATGCCTGTACCCGTGTCACTGATGCGGATTTCCGCCCAGCCATCGTCGCCCCGAGTCGTCAGCGTGATCGTGCCCTTCTTGCCCGTATTGTCACCGACCGCGTCCCGGATCGCATGCGCTGCGTTGATGATCATGTTCAAGATCACCTGGTTGAAATCACCGAGCAGGCACGGCACTAAGGGAAGAGAAGGATCGAAATCCGTGACCATCTCCGCGACGTACTTCCACTCGTTCCGAGCGACGGTGATGGTGCTCTCAATCGCCGTGTTCAAGTCCGCCGGTTCCTTGCCTTCTCCATCGGGGTGGGAGAACTCCTTCATGGAACGTACGATCGTAGCCACACGATCGACGCCATCCAGTGACTGATCAATGGCGTTCGAGATTTCTTCCATCAGGTATTCGACATCGGCCTCCGCAACGACGGCATCCACCTCTGCAACGAGTTCCGGTTTAAGTGCCTCGGAACGGATGACCTCATGCAACTGCGCGTACTTCGCGAGCGAGGCGCACAGATCGGTAAAGGCGTCTTTAAGAAAGCGGATGTTGTCACCGATGAATTGTGTTGGGGTGTTGATCTCATGGGCGATCCCGGCGGCCAACTGGCCGATCGATTCCAGTTTCTGGGCCTGTGTGAGCTGGCTCTGAAGCATCGATCGCTCCGTGATATCCTGCCCGATTGACAACACGCCAACCACCGTCCCATCGGTTTGTCTGAGGGTCTTGTCGTACCACTCGATTTCGTACCGCCGGCCGTCTTTGGCAATGATCGGGTTGACATTGCCGCGGGTTTGGATGCCGCTCACCGCCTGTGCGAACAGCTTGCGGATACTGTTCCAATCGCTCTCGGGCAGAAACGTCGTAAACCAATCCTTGCCTTGTACTTCGTCCAGCCGGTAGCCCGACAGCTCCTCCATATAGCTATTGAACCTGAGGATGCGTCCGCGCGTATCGAGCACCAAAACAATGGCCTGAGCGGTTTCAATAAGGCTTTCGGCGAAGTCCCGCTCGCGCCGAAGCGACCGCTCGGCCCGTTTGCGCAACAGTGCCTCCACAAAGGCGTTGGCCACGGCTTTCACGGCCTCCTGATCGTCCAGATCATAGGCGGCTTCTTTGTTGGCCAAGCCGATCATACCGATGGTTTTTCCGCCGTGCGTCAACGGAATGCCCAGGAAAGAAGTCAACGGCGGATAATCGTCGGGAGTGCCAACCGAGTCTGGAAGGGAGGAAGGATCGTTGACGATCAGGGCCTGCTCTTCCTTGAGCACTCTGCCAAGGAGGCCGCTAAGTTCCATGTTCCTAATCAGCCTTTCGGCCTGCGACTGCGGCATACTGCAGGTTTCCCAATCTGCATATGTCAGGGCGATGTTGTCCAGACGGCCTTTCCGGTTCAGTTCACCCACAAAACCGAGCTTGCTACCGCTTAACTGCTCGGCCACTGATAGACATTGGTTGGCGATCTCTTCATCTGTTGTACTAGCGAGGCTCTTCTTAAAGACCTTGTGGATCCCTTGCAGCACGGCGCTTTGTCTGTGGACCTGATCCTCCGCGCGCTTCCGCTCGGTGATATGACGCTCGAGCAGGGCATTCTGCCGTTCCAGACTGCGAGTTTTCTCACGGAGTCTTAGGGTCACCTCCTTAAGCTCGGCCGCCATATTATTGAAGTAGTTTGCCAGTTGGGTCAGCTCGTCGCTTCCACTGATTCTGACAGTGCGATCAAGATCACCCTGACCCAGTGCGATCGTT
>DUZK01000178.1 GCA_013349495.1 Deltaproteobacteria bacterium | reverse complement strand
TTTGCTGACTGCGGATGGGGTTAAATGCAGCGCTCTTGCAACTTCGGTACCGCTGAATCCCATTTGGTCAATTACCAAAATGCTAAGGACAGTGCGGGCATCAGCAGAACATAGGGATCGCGTCTTGTACAAGACCCTGCTGTTGTGTTCAAATATTCAAGATTCAAGACCTGACCCTGCTGTTGCTTCTCGGCCTACGTTACCTTCATTTGGGTAATAGAACCGATATATATCGGTGTCCTAAAGCCCGTCGCCAAATTCCTTCAGTTCCTTTTCCAGACGAGTTAAATATTCTGACGGCTGATTTTCGTCAAAGCGGGGCTCATCTTCCACCGAAGGCCTTTTAGACCATCGGCGCATGAGAAAAGATATCACAGCCACCGCCACGACTACGATGACAAAAGGCAACAACCATAGCATCCGGTTGAATCCCCCTTTTGTCGGCTCAGCTAAAATCCGTTCCCCATACCTGCTTGCAAAGTACTGTAATACTTCTTCCTTGGTTTCCCCCTGGCGAAGTTTCTTCAGCACCAGATCCCGCATCTGAGCGCTGGTTTCGGTGTTGGACTGCCCAATGGTTTGCCCCGAACAAATCGGGCACATGATGAGTGAATAGAGTTCCCTGGCTGTTTTTTGCAAAGATTCATCCTGCGCATCTTGAACGGCCATAATCGCCAAATTCGGAAAAAAAAGAATAAAAGCCGTCAATCCGGCTATAAAAATTTTACGCTTCATACCTCACCTGTCCTCCATTTGTAATGGTTGCATATCGACCTGATTCCCGGCGTTTTTTCTTTTCCAAATCCTATTTAGTTCTACTATGTTACATTTGACAAAAGATGAGGTTTCAGGTGTCAGGTTTCAGAAAGGAAAAACCGGCGAACTGACACCTGAACACTGACACCAAAAACACGCGAAAAACGGTACAGAAATCAGATCGTCCATGGATCGCCGATCCTCAATCAAATAAAGTGACAAAGTATAATTAGGCGAGCAATCCGCCTTTGGTCAACCAGTAGTAGACCTGATAGGATCCCGACACCAGCAATAGGGCGCCTGCGATTCTCCCCATATGGGGAACCACGCGGCGGAGGTGGTTTGCCAGCCCGCCCTTGAAAAGCGCAACGCTTAATGCCAAAGAAGTCAATACGGTGCCCATCCCCAGAGAATAGCTGATGAACTGAAAAACTCCGTCTGAAAAGCCCTGAGATTTCATGGCGCTTCCCACCACCACCAAGAATACGGGCAATGTGCACCCCAATGAGGCGGTCCCATACCCGATGCCAAATAGAAAGTAAGTTTTAAACCCCTGTGTTTCAGGTGTGCCGATCATGTTGGCCAGCCGAGCAGGAAGAGCGGCATGGACCGACTTCCCGGAAAGCAGAAACAGGCCCAAACCGACCAGGGCCAAACCGACGAACAGACCCAGCCAGGGGAGATACTGCATCAGGATGTACCCCCCGGTCCAGATGATCACCCCGAAAAACGAAAAGAGCACAGTGAACCCCAACGTCACCGCTGCCCCCAGCAGAATCGCCCTGGCGCCTGCCATGAGTAAATGGTGGCGAGCACCGGAATCCTCATACAGATCGCCCAGGTATAGCGACAGATACGCCGGCAGCATGGAAAACCCACACGGATTAACGGTCGACACCATTCCGGCTCCAAAAGAATACCCAAAGGGGAGCAGGATGGAAATGGCTGTCATCCAGTTGGTCAAAATAATTTGTATCTCCGTCATTACATAATCTCCTTGATGGAACGAACAAGCACTTCTTTTTCTATTGCGCCAACCCACCGGCGAAGGATTTGACCCTCTCTTGACACGAAGAATGTAACCGGGAGGCCTGAAACCCCGTAGCTGATGCTGACCTCTCCGGTCGGATCGGGAGCATTGGGATAGGTAATATCAAATTCACGGATAAAGCGTAGGGCATCTTCTTCGCGGTCCTGAAGATCCACTCCGATAAAGGCAACCCCCTGCTTTTTATAAACCCGCCAGGCCTTTTCAAGCAGCGACGCTTCAATCCGGCAAGGGGGACACCAGGACGCCCAAAAGTTCAATACCACAGGCTTGCCCCTCAGGGCTCTCATGGAAATCGTGGGGCCGGCGAAAGTCTTCAGCGTAAAATCCGGCGCCGGGCGATTCACCATGGTGGCGCCGCTGAGGCCTGTTATGGGGTTTTTTTTAAGCACGCCCCAGGCCAAAAGCCCGAGAAAGGCAGTAGAAACCACCAAAGCAGTCAGGACACCAAATTTGTGATTGTTTTTTTTCTCATTTATTTCGTCGATCTTCATAAACCTCCACAATAAAGCTCCACACGAATGAAGCAGGATCCAAAAAGTGGGCTTATATTCGCACCCCATAATTGACACGGATCCAAAATGGATGATGGTGCGAAACTTGAACTATAATTGTACTTCAATATTTATGCCAAATCCAGGTGACCAGTAAGCTGAGTGTAAACATGCTGAAAGATAGCGATAAAATAAGCGTTGCTTGGGAATTGCGGGAAAGAAGACGGGAGCGGTCTGGCTCAGGATCTATTGCGTGTAAAATATCCTGATGGATAATTTTTTCGTATTAAATCCGGATATCGGATCCATGCAGGAATTCATGGAATGCATCATTTTTTTGCACCTGGGTACTGTATTTATTGAAAAACTGCATCTAAAATACCCACCCAATAAGATTTCAATCTTTATCCTATATCCAAAATCACTGCGGACAGATCTAAATCTCTAATAATTTCAGATAATAAACTGCAGGCGATGCGGTTTGGCATCCCGCTTGCAATCCCACTTTGTAGCACATATTGGTTACGGCAAGCCTACATCGGAGGAGTTTTAAACATGCAAAATTTGGATAATTTCACCTATTTGTATATCGACCCGGTGTGCTGGGCAAAAGTCTCATCTGATATGAAAGATTTTAAGGCAACATATTTAATGCGAACCTATTATTTCTGTTCCGAATCATGCCTGAAAGATTTCGATGCGGATCCTGAAAAGTATCTCGATTCCTTATCCTCAAAGTGGAAAGGTTGGGGAAAGCACTATTTGACCAGGTTTATTAAAGCCACAGGCTTCAATTTATTTTGATGCCAAGGTAATAGGAGGGAGTTATAGACCATGTGTCATTTAATACTTTTTCTACCAGTTTTTGCCTTGCCGGTTTTCTGGTTTTTTCCGTTTGAGACGGCGCTGCCCTTATATCTTATTATTCTAGGGGTCTCATTGTTTATCTATTTTAAAATTTTTAAGGCCATGCGGCAGCAGGTTCGAACCGGCAGCGAGGGAATCATCGGAAAAAAGGGCTTTGTGGTCGAAGACATCGATCCGGAGGGAAAGATTCGATATGCCAGCGAGATTTGGAACGCAAGAACGAACGGAAACAGATTCTTAAAAGGAGAACATGTTAGGATCTGTGGAATAAAACGACTTATGCTTCAGGTGGAAAAATTATCCAACGTTTGAGCAAAGAGAAAGGGAGGAAGTGTAGACATGAAAAGTAATACCTATGTAAAAAGAATGCCGGATCGGAGAATTTATTTAGGTCTGATATTTATCGCCATCGGGATATTTGCCTTTTCCAATTTCGTTTGGGTCAAAGGTGTGCATGCAAAAGCGGCGCCGGTCAAGATGATTCCGGAAAGCTTTACCGCCATTGCAAAGACCGTCAATCCGGCGGTGGTAAATATCAGAACCATGAAGATCATGCAAGGCGGCGGCCGTGTCTTTCGCCATTTTTGGGGTCCATTTCAAAAAGACGATCGGATGCGGGAATTCTTTGAAAAGTTCAACAGACCCGACCAACAGCAGGATTTTAAGCAACGGAGTCTCGGTTCCGGATTTATCATCGACCCAAACGGCCTCATTGTAACCAATAATCATGTGGTCGACGGCGCAGACCAGATCATGGCCATCATGTCGGATGGGAAAGAGTATGAAGCCGAAATCGTCGGGAAAGATCCAAATACCGATCTTGCTCTGATCAAAATAAAGTCGGGGGAAGATTTCCCTGTTGTTGCTTTGGGGGATTCCGATGGACTTAATGTGGGGGAGTGGGTTGTAGCCATCGGCAACCCCTTTGGGCTCGAACAAACCGTAACCGCCGGTATCGTCAGTGCCAAGGGACGGGTCATAGGTTCCGGGCCCTATGATGATTTCATTCAGACCGATGCCTCCATCAATCCGGGAAACAGCGGCGGCCCTTTAATTAATATGAATGGCGAGGTTATCGGGATTAATACGGCGATTATTGCAAGCGGCCAGGGAATCGGCTTTGCAATCCCCGTCAATTTGGCAAAAGGCATCATCAAACAACTGGAAACCAGAGGCGAGGTTACCCGAGGCTGGCTCGGGGTAGGCATACAGGACATTACAAAAGAAATCGCAGACTACTATGGGTTGAAGGATGGAAAAGGGGTTTTGGTCCAGCAGGTGTTTCCCGGCGACCCCGCAGATAAGGCCGGTATCAATTCCAAAGACATCATACTCGAAGTAAATGGAAAACCGGTAGAAACCAGCAGAGAGCTTACCCGGGTTATAGCCGGAATCAATGTTGGAGAAACGGTAAGCATAAAGGTCCTGCGCGAGGGGCAAGAAAAGGATTTTCATGTAGAAATTGCCAAACGGGAAGATAAGAAACTCTATTCTCAACAATCACAAAAAGATTACGGAGATGAACTGGGCATTCGGGTACAAGATTTAACCCCGGAAATTGCCAGGCAGTTCAATATTCCCGAGGCTACCGGTGTCATCGTTTCCGATTTGAAACCAGACGGTAAAAGTGCCGCCGCCGGTGTGATGGTGGGAGATATCATCAAAGAAGTCAATCGCACATCAGTCAAAACCACAAATGAATTTATAGAAACCATCGGGAAAGTGTCTCAAGGGGATCCGATTAAACTCTTTATCCGACGTATCAATGTTGGGTTTCTTGTCGCTAGGCTGACAAAATAGATCAAGGAGAACCGATGCTGGATATACAACAAACAAAGGACAGGGTATTAGCCAAAGTGTTTTTAAAATCTCCATGGTTGTTCAATCAATGGGTTCGGCAATCGACGTTTGCAGAATTTAATGATTCACCCTGGAATGAGCTGACTAAACCGATCAATGAATGTCGATTGGCATTAATTACTACCGGAGGGGTGCATCTTAAGTCTCAGGCTCCTTTTGACATGAAAGATCCCGCAGGTGATCCCACCTTCAGAGAGATTCCTGCGGACACCTGCCCATCGGACTTCAGCATTACCCACAATTACTATGATCATTCGGACGCGGAAAAAGACATAAATATCGTGCTTCCCATTGAGCGGGTCCGCACGCTGGAATCATCGGGAGATATTGGAGATGTCAATCATCGGCACTTTTCTTTCATGGGACATATCAGGGATCGCCATTTGTCGACGCTGGTATCGGAAACAGCCCCCAGGGTTGCGGGTATGCTGAAAGCGGATGAGGTCGATATTGTCATCCTGACCCCTGCCTGAGGTATTTGCCATCAGTCCGTGGGGCTGATCCAGCGTGCCGTTGAGAAATCAGGAATGACTACCATCTCCGTCAGCCTGGCTAAGGATATCACCAAAAAGATATTACCACCAAGGGCAGTGTCCCCTGGTTTTCCCCTTGGGCATCCCCTTGGCTTTCCAGGCAATGAAAACCAGCAGCTTCGGTTGTTGCGAATTTTATTGAAATATTTGCAGGAAATTGATTCGCCGGGATCTTTGGTGGAGCTGGATCCAACGAGTTGGAATGATCCGGTGAATAATTGAACATAGTGTTACAGAAACTCGATACGATTACCTATTAATCGATAAGAGAGGAGAAGAGAGCCATGCGGAGCTTAATCCCGTTTCTTTTTATTGCCCTTTTTGTTTATCTGATATTTTTTCGGAAAGGAGGTATGGGCTGTTGCGGAGGACACATGGAACCCGAACCCAGGCGAAATGATAATGTGAATCGCAACCTTGAGAAGTCAATTCACAACAGTCATGAACATGTGATCGATCTTCGCGAGGATGAATACACTGTTATCTCTCAGGGATATGTAAAGCACACAAAGATTGATCAAAAAGATTAATCTTTGATTTGCACGAATATTCTAACCTGCAGTTCGACTCCTTCACACGTCTGGATAGAAACTGATAGACGAAAGATCTATGAATGATAGCAATAAGTCAATAATTGGTTTTAAAGGAATGCTATAATGTCTAATATGCCCGACTATGGTCAGTGGGATCTGGTTATTACCCATGCCGCCATCATGTTAGTTTTCATATTGAGTTTCTTTCGACCGCGAACCAAAAGGGACTGGCGAACATTCGGCGTCTTTTCCGCCTTTTTGTTTGCTCTGTTTACAGAGATGTACGGCTTTCCCTTAACGATTTTTTTGCTGTCAAGCTGGCTCAGCAGCAAATTTCCGGGTATCGACTGGTTTTCCCACGATTCCGGTCATCTGCTGCAAACCCTGTTAGGATTCAGAGGCGATGCTCATTTTAGCTCGTTACATATGATTAGTAACATATTTATTATCAGTGGTTTGGTGGTGCTGGCGGTATCATGGAGGCCACTCCACAAAGCCCAAAAAGAAAATGACGTCGCAGATCAGGGACCGTATGCTCTGGTTCGCCACCCTCAGTATGCAGCATTCATGCTCATTATGGTGGGATATCTGATTCAATGGCCTACGTTGCCCACATTGGTTATGTTTCCGATTTTAGTATGGACTTATCTTCGATTGGCTCGACGTGAAGAAAAAGAAGCACTCGCGCTGTTTGGGGAAAAGTATGCGCGTTATGCCCGGAAAACGCCCAGGTTTTTTCCTCAACTCCAGGTAGATCCGGCGCCTGTGGACTATATGTGAATTGAACAATCGTAAACTGCATAGAAATGATGAAGTTGAGAATTCAATGAATAAATCCAGTCAATCCGATACCATATCCTTCCCTGTAAAGGGAATGACCTGCCGGTCATGTGTGAAGAGAGTTGAAGCGGCGCTGTTAAAACACGAAGGGGTCAATGGGGCTGATGTCGATCTATCGCGTCAGGAGGCGCGGGTTAATTATGACAAAGCAATCGTTGACTCGGATGTTTTGAAACAATCCGTAATAGATGCCGGATACTCGATCCCGGATTGTAATGCAACGGATCAGAATGGAAGTAAAAACCAGGCCGAATACACTCAAACGCTGTATTCCAAATTGACACCCTATCTAATCGGTCTATCGGCTGCTTTTGGCGTCATCGGTTTTTACCTCGGTCTGCTCACTTTGACATCGGATTGGTATTTTGCCAAAGTCCAATTCAGTGATTACCAATGGTGGATCATCGCTCTCGCTTTAGGGTTGGGAATACAAGGGGTCTTATATTCGAATATGAGAATCAGGCTCCGTCGGGAGACGATGAGGGGCGCCAAATCCAGCCTGGCCGCTTCCGGGGGGATGTCCGCTGCTTCAATGGCAGTGTGTTGCACTCATTTTTTACCGACTCTGGGGCTTCCCTTTTTATCTGCGGCAGCAGCAGGGCTGGAGCGTTATCAGACCATTTTCTTTTTAATCGGAGTACTTTCCAATTTATTCGGTATCGGATTCATGCTTCGTATGATGGTGAAAAACGGAGTGATCGCGCCGGGAATATTCCCGAGCCGTTTGAATTTTGGCTTTAGAAGATCTTAGTGCCTTAATAATTATTTTTGTGCTTTTTCTGGCAGAACATTTTTTAATGCAATAATAAACTGCTCAAAGAAGTGCCTAAAATTAAAAGTGCCTAAAATGTCTAAAGTTGTGAAATTCAATCCTTTTTATAAAAAAAGATAGAGCAAAGCGAATACCTTAACTTTAGGCACTTCAAACTTTAGTTCACTTGTAACTTTTCCGGCTTGTCCGGATTAGGTTGAAAGGAGATATAAGAAATGAAACGAATGAAACGTTTTGGACTATCACAGGTATTGACCGCAGTGATAGCAATAGCCGGCATCGCAATCGCATTGGAAGCAAATGCATATGAGCGAATATCGAATCGTGAAAACAGCGTTCGGGTTGATGTGGTTCCCGTTCAACTGGAATCCGGCAAATCGGCGAAATTTGAAATACGAATGAATACGCATTCGGGTGACCTCAGCCAAGACTTGGTGTCCGTATCAACCCTAAAAGATGACAATGGCCGGGAATACCGCCCTGTGGATTGGCAGGGGGCTTCTCCAGGCGGACATCATCCCACCGGGGTTTTAGAATTTCCGGCTCTGAATGGAAATACAAAATCGGTCACACTGGTGATCAGGGATGTTGCCGACGTTCCGGAGCGGATTTTCAAGTGGAATTTAAAATAAGCATATGCAATTTTTCGAATTGAATTGTACTACTCGGATTGCATAAAAAGGAAGAGGACATATGTCTGAACAGACCATTACACTACCCATTTCCGGGATGACGTGTGCCAATTGCGCTCTGAACATCGAGCGGGGAGTGAAGAAACTCGAGGGCATCAAGCAGACAAGTGTCAATTTTGCTGCTGAAGAGGCGATGGTCTCTTTTGACCCGAAGTCCATTCAATTCCAAGATATCTTTAAACGCATTCATGATTCGGGTTACACGGTTCCCACTGCGGAGTCGGAGTTCCCGGTGACCGGAATGACCTGCGCCAATTGTGCCATGAATATCGAGCGGGCATTGAATAAAAAGGTTCTCGGAGTGGTCAACGCTTCCGTTAATTTTGCCACCGAACGGGTATCCGTAGAATATGTCCCCACGGTATCGACCATGGAGGAAATCATTTCGGCCATAAAAAAGGCAGGATACGGGGCTGTTCCGCCCGAGGATGTATCGGACGCGGAAGATGCGGAACAACTTGCGCGGCAGGCGGAAATCAAAGACCAGACTCAAAAATTCATTGTCGGTGTGGTCTTTGCACTACCGCTTTTCGCAATCAGTATGCTTCGGGATTTTAACCTGATCGGCATGTGGAGTCATGCACCGTGGATGAACTGGCTTTTTCTCTTGCTCGCAAC
>DUZK01000177.1 GCA_013349495.1 Deltaproteobacteria bacterium | reverse complement strand
TCAAAAAAACATAGTCCTCGGACAGTTCGGTTGTTCCCATCACATTTACGAAGTCCCAACCCGGCGCCCAGTATTTTTCGCCTTCGGGGCTGAACAATGGAAACAGATCTTCGATGGGAACGGCCATTTCGAATGCTTTCGTGTGACTGATTGATTTCATGGCTCCTCGCTAAGGGTTATTTCGCGGGCAGCGTCAAGAGCAACTTCTTTTCGAACCTCGTCCACAGCCGACCCACCCGGATGATGTGGTCTCCTCCTGGCATGCGCCTTGCCAGTGAAATGAGAAGTCCCATAGCCAACTCTGCCGTGGGAACCGTGAGCAGACCGGGAACAATCGTAAACCAGACATTGTGCCGCGTGCATGCTACGACATCAAAATTGTCATATCCTTTCAGGGCTCCGGAAATAATCTTTAATCTGGGGCAGGATTTTAAAAACAACTCATCCACCCTGTCCGGCATGAAGACCATCAGGGCATCAGCGCTCTCAGTCCGACGCAGAACTTCCTCTCTCGGCAAGGTTTCCCGTGTGTTGTTGGAAACGACCCGGCACCTTTCGGCCAAGAGGTTGATGATTTCCCCGTGCACCCAATAAGGTAATCACGACAGTAGGCTTCATTTTTACCTCATTTACCTGTTGGGTTCGACAAAGAAGAGAAACTCGCCCTCGCCCTCCAGCCTGCCGAAAAGGGGTGTTTGCGCCTGACGGGAAGCATTTGAGACAGTGGGCCGAAGATACGCCCCCAGTTCGGTGCCTGTGACCACTTTGTCCTTATCGAGATCGGCCTCCCCTTGGATGGCTTTTAAAAAATAGGAGGTGAACAATCCATGGCCTTCCCTTTCCTGGACCTGTTCGCCCTGGCCGCCGGCGGTGATAATCTGCACCACCCGCATGGATGACACTTTGTTCAGATAGTCGTTGATGCCCCGCCAAACCCCGACAGAGCGGTTGAGCCCCAGTCCGGAGTAGCAACAATCCATCACATAAAAAATATGCTTGGCCGCAATCCGGCTTGAAAGACTTCGAATCTGCTCCATGGAAACAGCGGTTGAGGCATAACTGTCTGTTTCGGCATCCACCGGAATGATATAGCCCTTTTTCCCGCCGCCGGGCAAATTCTCTGTTTGACCGTGACCCGCAAAGTAAAACAGGACGCGATCATTGCGGCCCACTTTTTCAGGAAGCCTGTGAAACAGTTCTGTGAGGATCCTTCGCTGGGTTGCCTCTTTGTCCATGATCAGGGTAATGTCGTCAAAACCGGTCTTTTGAAGAGTATTTTTGATGGCATTGGCGTCGGCGACCGCAAATTCCAGTCCCGGCCATTTTTCATAATCATTGATGCCGATAATAACGGCATAAGATTTGCCGTAGAGCGATTCTCTTTGAGAGGTGGTTTCGACCGGGGAAAGGGGGGGCAGGGCATACTTTTCCCCCTCTACATCAATTGAAATATGTGCACGGTTCCCCAAAGAATCGGCAGCTTCCACCCGGATGGTATTGATACCCAGCTGGATGGGGATGTCTTTGAGGAAGTTTCCGTATTCGTCCAAGGATGTCTCCAGTTGATTGACTTTTACCCAGGCGATCCCGCTTTTGTCGGTGGCGATCCCCCGAACAGTTAAGTTCTCATAGGTTTTTAAGATTTTCATCCCCCGCCGGGTGGCCGGTTCATACAAAACAATTCGAGGCCCCTCTTTATCGATAGCCTTTTCAATTTCCCGGTTCAATCCTATCGCCTTGGGATAGTCGGCTCTAATACTCAGAGATCTTTTGATGTTCCAGTCAGCCTCATCCAGGTTGCCTTTCTCAAACAATAAACTGGCTAAAAGATAATACAGCTTGTAATTGGTAGTGCCCAGTTCGGACGCCTTTTTAAAGTAGGTTATGGCCGTATCAGTCTGGTTTTCTTTACGGTAAAAATTACCCACAAGTTCATAAGGTCGGATGTATCCCGGACATAATTCGATGGCTTTTTTAAAGTGTCTGCGTGCCTGGTCTTTATTATCCGCGAAGCGGCCCTTCCAGAAGAAATGGCGTGCTTTATCGCAGCCGCTGGAGGAATCAACTCCTTCAGATGATGCGGTGCCACTGGCAAATACTTGAAGGAAAAAACAAAGGATGGCTATGAACATCAAGCCTTTTTCTTTCTTATCCATAATTGCCCCCCGACGGTGTATCGGATTCCTCTCTAATTACGAATGCTCGAATCACTCACTTTAAGCGATTCATAAAATAAGGTTAACATTCAGATTTCCTCTTCAATGATTTCTTGTACAGCGTTTATTCTGAAGTTATCAAATTCTGCGGATATCGAATGTTTTGCCCGGATGACGGTTCGATTGACAAAATAGTTGCTCAATTGAAAACCAAACATCATATCTTTATCCGTTGCGCGAAAGGTATGCATTGTGCTCCATGCGGACACCCCCTTTTTCTTATATAATGTACTTATTTCTTTGCCTTTCCTCAGGATTCGCAACGCGCCATCGAAATTTTCCATATTTTTTGCGCTGCTGTTTTCCCAGCTACCATTTATGAAGCCGCGGCTTTTGAGCCAGCCCTGATGCAATCCATCTCCCATGGTCAAGTTGATAAGAACGGTGTTTGCTTTGCCGATCTCTCCACTTTTATCGATCACTAAAATATACAATAATTGCTCCATACCGGATGCGCCTTTCAAAAAATCGATCCGGCAATCCAGCTGAATATCGAAATCCCCCCTAAGCGCATATTTGGCACCCAGGCCGCCTTTGCTGAAGCTGCCGGTTTTGGTGCGAATGATTAATTTGCCGTTATCAAAGCGCATATCGGCCTGCTTGAAATTTTGCATCTGTTCTTCCTTATGCAAATATCCGGCTCTATCCCATAAATCTTCCCGCATCTTGTCAAAAGAATCATTATAATAAGCGATTTCGCTTTGCGGAACGATGTTTTCGTTCTGCTGTAGAGGCGCCTTGTCCGTGACACAGGACAGAACCGCGCCGCAAAAAACCATAAATGATATTCCAATGGACAGGCATACTTTCCTGCGTCTCATGTCATAGGTCTCCTTACCGAAGCGCACGTGTTATCAAGAAACGTTTGAACAAGTTTGAGGGTCATTTCGTTGCCACCGACTTTCTTCCATCAGGCGGTTCGAGAACGAACACGTCCGTCGAAATGAGCGTTGAGTTTACGTGGCCGGTCCAATCTCCCCGTCTTCAGTTCCGCTTTTTCCAGAGGAAGCAATCCGGGAAACTATAGGGCTTTCATCCTCCTGGATTAAGCGGCTTTGGCCACACCCAGCTTGGCCAGAATATCTTCCATCAGGCACCATTTTGTGAATGCAGACTGCAAAAGGTTGGTGCCCACAAACGCAATAAAAAGGTGCCAGTATGGGCTGTGCAGATACCCTAAGCATAAAGACAACAAAACCAAACTTCCTGCAATCGCTCTTATATATTGCTCCATTTTCATCGTCTGCCCCCTTGTCAATCTTGCATGAAAAAACACCAACTCCAATTGGTCATTGCCGATTACTGCCTTACATCTCTGGTAAAATAATAAATGTTTTCGTACTGTTGTTCTTGTATCAAATTATGATCGAATGTTTGTTCTCCACATCCTCGTTCCCTACTTCCCTCTCAGTTTTGGCTTAAGTTCCTTGCGTCTTTCATGTCGCGTGTTGGATGCGCTATTTTGTTCCGTGTAAATATGCCAGTCTTTCGCTCTCCGGCAATCTCTCGATGGCATAGCGCAGCATAGTACGCGGCATCTCCTTGCGCAACATCCACCCCACGGCCTTGTGGATCAAGTCCTCGTTGTCGCTCAGCAACAACGAGGTGTTCCCGGATGTTATGCCGATTTCCGACCGAGCGATTTGTTGGTTGCATGAGCAAACCTCGCTGTAGAGAACCCGGGACCTTACAACCGTACCAGGGGTGCACCGCGTGCCAGGGCCAGGTCCCACGCGGCGGACCCGCGCACATCCCCGAGAGCCACTGTGGGCTCAGGAGGGAGGAGATGTTCTCGCAGTACCAACTGCCACCACCCCACATCGTGCCACTTACCAAGCTTATAGCCTACCGCCCGATAGACCCCAACCGGTTGAAAGCCCATGGATTCGTGGAAACCAACACTGGCGGGATTGGGCAACGTGATCCCGGCGTAGGCGTTGTAGAACCCCTGCATCGCCAGGAGCTTGCATAGCGAACCGTATACGGCGCGCCCCACACCCGTGCGGCGGGCGTTCTCATGGACATAGACCGACACGTCGATGGACCACTGATATGCGGCGCGTGTTCGATGCAGACTGGCATAGGCATAACCCCGGATCTCGCCATCCTGCTCGCAAACCAGCCACGGCAGACGCGCTAATGTCTTCATGATACGCTGCCGCATTTCGGGCACACTAGGGGGTTTCAACTCAAACGAGATAGCTGTGTCGGAGACAACAGGAGAATATATCGCCTGAATTTGCTCTGCATCGTTATCGGTTGCAAGCCTGATTACTGGTGGCATGGGAAAACTTCTCTGTTAAAAGCCCAATGGCCGGCATAAGGCGCGTCGGCTTTTTGCCCTCGCCCTTAATGCCGTGGTTATAAGGTGCATTTACGTTTATAAAAGATCCAGCCTATCGTTAATCCAACCGGAACAAACCACCATAATGGAAACCATATCGCAAATAATCCTATGAGTATTCCAGATTCGTGGTGATCAATATCGCCAAAAATTCTAACCGATAAATATGATACTAATGCGAAAAGAGGTACGAGAAGAAAGTAGGAAGCAACCATACTGAGAATATAATATTTGGTGCTTGATATATATGATTCTGGATAGGTTTTTAGGAAATTAGGACTGCGCTTGAAAAGGCAGAATGAAAAAATGGCGCCAACCAATACGCTTAAAACAGAAAGGGTAAGGATCGAAGGCTCTTCTTGTCCAATTGGTTCCAAGAGAAAACCGAGCAACCAAAACATTCCAATGGTAAAACTGAGTGAAAATATCCATCGGGTCATATTCATGACATCAATTTTCCCTAAGTCGTGGTAGGAATGCCGGTTACCCGGCACCCCCCACACAGTCCCGGACGTGCAGTTTTCCCGCATCCGGTTCCTCGGTTGTACTCGCTTCCGCATCGGCTTATCCCAACGCGCACTGATGCAGACGCCTCTTTTCCGTCGGTCTCGGCTTTGGTATCTTCATATATTCAAGCACGCGCTTGAACTTTTCCCAAGTGTAGCTTCTGCGCTGGCTCCTTCGGTTCAGCCACTTCTTCGCGTACTCAAGCACTTGGCTGTAAAAAGACCATACGGCACGCGAGTTACCCCGCACATAATAGTAATTGTAATGGCCTATCAACTTCCGCTTTAAAATCTGGAAGAACTGCTTCTTCGGCAGATGCCGGGACGCTTTGTGGGCAGTGGGACGCCCATGTGTTTATGCGTTTTTGGCAATCTCCAGATTAAGCCCCGAATCTTCGGCAATGCCTCGCCCACGCTGAACCGCTCTGCTGGCGGCGGATTGGCTTAACCCCAGCTTCAAGCCCACGTCGGTCACCGACATACCAAGCTCATGGACCGCCCAGTATGCCAAAACGCTGCGCGCTCTTACGCGATGTGGTTGTTTGCCCGGCGCCATCACATCACGATTGAGCATATCGAAAATATCACCAACCCTCCCAGCAACACTTTTAAAGGTATATCCCTCAGCTTTGAGCCTATATCTTCGCTCCTTTGCCTCGGAAGCGGAATGGAGAACCGTCTCCACAAAGTCACTATCGCCAAGGACGCGTTCGTCGCTTTTAAAATGGATCTTCATGCGTCGCAATCCGCTTAGCTCATGCCAACCGCCCACGCTCCGAATCAACCCGCCGCCAACGAGTTCCGGCTTTCGGCCTTCGAAAACTCCTTTGCCCACGAATTCCGCATAATGCCTCCTGGCACGTTGTCTGTGATCGTCAAACAACCCAAGAACCTTATCAACATCCTGAAAGTCGCTTTTCACCGACCCCATTATTCGACTGTGACCGCTGTAAGCGAATCGAGCCAATTGTTTCAAGTCCGATACAAGGCCCGCGCGCAAGGGATTCAAATGGATGTATCGAACCAGTTCCAATAGATACGTATCTTCCTGGCACAGGATCGATTTATAACGATTTTGAAACAGATGTCCGCTCCTGTGGTGGCGGCGATTGAAACTTACCGCGTATCCGGTTAGAAGCCGCCGCATTACCGTGCTCAACGGTGCACCGCCGGTTCGGGCGAGGATATGGAAATGATTGGGAATAAGCGCCCAAGCATAGCAGGGTGTTTTTGTCTCAGACAAGATGGCGCCGAGCCGTTCGATGAAACTGTCCCTGTCCTCGTCGTCTTCAAATATCCGCCGCCGTTCTATCCCACGACAAATGATGTGGTGCAACGCGCCCGGAGCGTCTATTCTTGATTGTCTCGGCATGAGTTCTCTATATCACAACCGAAAAGAATAAGAAACGCAATATTGCATGGGCGTCCCCCTGCTTTTCCCGGTGTGATGCTCGTGGTCGCGCATGCGAAAATATCGAGACAAAGGATTCCAATCAGAAGAAAAATGCCTTTCTGTATCATTCGGTTCATTTCTCAACTTCAAAAATGAAGGAAATTTTGGTTGGGATTTCGGCTTCTGCCTTTTTTGCATGCCTTATCATCAATCAGGCAAATTGTGCTTGATAAATAACCGGTCGATATTTGGGTGGTGGAATTGGCTTCTCCAATGGAATATTGTTTTGTCATTTCGATATCCTCCATTGAATCATGGAAAGTGAGAAGACCCGTTAAATATAGCCAATATTATGGCCATTATCGATCTATTTGTTTGATACTGTTCCCTTCAGAGCTTCCGCTTCCCGCTTCGCCAGTTCGACCTTTGCCTGCGTCTTGGCAGCTTTTCGAGCAGCTTGAACCGCTTGCTGTTTGGCTTCGCCGGCTTCGGATCGAAGCCGGGACAGTTCTTCCACGCCGACCCCCGACGCTGCCGCCTCCTCAAGCGCCTTGAGTTTCTCCTCTGCCAGTTCGGAGGCTTCTTCCGTTTTTTTTTCTTCCGTTTCCGCCTTTTTGCGAGCATCCGCCAGCGCATCCGTGGCGGCAGCCGTTTGGGCGGCGGTTCCTGTTTCCGGGTCGGCATCCAATTGAATGTCTTCGGCCGCCAAGACCATGGCCGTGTTCCGGAGCCGGGATAAAAGGGCCTCTGGCTTTTCGTCAAAGGGATCGAGGGGTTGATCGCCTTTGAATCGAAAGGGGAGAAATACCAGCGCGGCATCATCTGAATAGGCAGCCACGGCATCGGGGCTGGGCCGAATCACCACCTCGGGCTCTGCATCGATTCGGACTTCATCCAGCACGTTTGCCAGATCGGCAACGGTCTCCCGGGTTTCCTCGGAAAAGCATGCCGCGAGCACTCGAATTTTTGCGTCTTCCCATTCCTCATGCCGTGAGATCAGGTAGGCGATAAGCAGCATCAGCCTGCTGGTGGCATCATTCCACCACCAGACATCGATTCGACGATCCGCCGGGGGGATGGACTCCAGATCATTCCAGGCATCCGGTTTGGTATCCAAAATGATAATGTTTCGACCGAGTCGAAAAGCGGTCCTGAGATTCCGGCCGTATTCCTGCTCGCGGGTCTCCGGATCACTCGGTGGCAGTTGGTCGAACCAGTTCAACAGGATGGTATTGGCTCGAATCGGACCGATTCCGAAGCTCTGCACCAGAGCATGAATGCCTTCGGTCAGGTTCGGATGGATCACCACCAGCGGGAAGGCGGATATCCCATAGTCATCGATATCCCTTCTTAATTCCGCTTCCTTCCAGAATGCGAACAGCCGTAGTAAAGCCGCTGCCACCCTGTATCCAGGCGGAAAACTGCAAAAGCTGCCGTCGCCGGTTCGCATCATCTGAGAATAACAGAATCTGCGGGCGCCAATCCCTGGGGTGCTCCGGTTCGGCGGCTGCATCCAACAGATGTTGCCGGATCTGTTGAAGATGATAGGAACGCCGGCTGTCCGCCCAGCGGGCCGGGCCGGCCGTGCGCTTCAGATATTGGTAAACGGCAACCAATACGGCCATTGCAATGAGGCCGGCAGTCATGTCGATGGCCATCATGGTTCCCATGCAGGCCAGTGCTCCCATGAGGCTGATATTGAGGTTATAGAACCGAAATCGGGGACGAAAAGAGGGACTGCCGGACCGGGCTTCGTAATAGGTGGCATAGTTCAACAGACCGTAGGAAATGAGAAAAAACATTGAAACCACCGGAGCAATGAGATTCAGTTGTCCAAGCCCGAGGACGGCAAAGGCGATGCCGGCAGCCAGCATCACCCCGCGTCTCGGGTTGTTTGAGGGGCCGGACCCTTTGGCAAACGGCAGAAGGATGGGAAAAATTCGATCGCTTGACAAAGACTGAAGAATTCGAGGCGCTCCTAAAAAAGATGCCATGGCAGAAGATAATGTTGCCGCAATAACGCCGGCATCGATCAGAAAGTCGATCGCCGCCACTTGTTTCATGGCGGTGTAATCGCCGGCTAATATGTTTGCCGGCAATGAGCCGGCAAAAAGAAGGGTTGCGCCAAAATAGACAAATATGGATAAGCCGACCGCGAGAAATGTTCCCCGTGGGAGGCTTTCGCCGGCATTTTTCAGATCTCCGGACATGCTCACACCTTGAGTAAATCCGGTGACTGCCGGGAAAAAGATGGCAAAAAGCACCCAAAATCTGAGTCCGTCATCCGGAGCAGACCAATTTTCAGCCATTATTGCCGCATCCCATTTCGAAATGCCCCCGATAAAAAAAGAGAGCAAAGCGATGCCGAGTATCCCCATCACCAGATATTGAAATCGTGTCGCCCAGTCGGCACCCAGCCAGGCGAAGATAAATAAGAAGGATACCGCAAGGGCGGCCACAACCTGTGAATAGACTTTCACATTCTCGGCAGACATAATTCCGGCAAGGACTTCACCGAAACCGATACAATAAAAGGCAATGGATAC
The DNA here is from genome assembly GCA_013349495.1 of Deltaproteobacteria bacterium. GTDB lineage: Bacteria > Desulfobacterota > Desulfobacteria > Desulfobacterales > SURF-15 > DUZK01. The sequence continues at coordinate 55 of DUZK01000177.1, read as the reverse complement.
CGATTGGGCCAGAAATAGGACGATTCCGATGGCGCCCCCGAATTCCAAACCTAAG
>DUZK01000176.1 GCA_013349495.1 Deltaproteobacteria bacterium | reverse complement strand
GGCCAACGGGCTAACTGGCCAACTAAAAGACGCATTTTATACTAAACCGGTATGAATTATTCAAGGTTATTTTGATTTGACCGAATGTCGACAGTATAGTATAGGGAAAATCAGTTTATGTGGGGATGTAGCTCAGCTGGGAGAGCGCGGCGTTCGCAATGCCGAGGTCAGGGGTTCGATCCCCCTCATCTCCACCATTCATTATCACCTGATGTTTTCACTTGAATTTTTTCTAATCTATTCTTTGAATTTTATCATTTTCAAAATTTTTATAGAATAACAAGAATCGTTATCAAGGGGTAATATGAGTCTGTATGAGGATGTCGATGGTTTTCTAAAGCAGGGAGGAGTCGATATTTTTGGCGTGGCAGATATTTCTTCATTTGAAGAGGCTGAGCCCGGGTATCGGCCGCAGGATATTCTACCCACCGCCCGATCTGTTTTAGCATACGGAATCCGGATGTTCAGGTTTCCTCGAATAGAGAAATTAAATTCTGGAAATATCCCTGAAGGAATAACGGAATATACAGCCAACTTTTTCATTGCCGCCGGCATCTTGGACCATCTCAGTTATCGGTTGGCCATGTTCCTTCAGGATCAAGGTTTTCAATCTCTCTCGATTCCTGCCGGTCCGCCCTATGACGGGGTGGGGTTACGCGGAATCGTTTCCCATAAATACGCCGCTGAATTGGCCGGGATTGGGCACCGGGGACTCTGTGACTTGCTGCTGACAGAAAAATACGGGCCGAGGATAAGATTGACCACCGTAATTACCGAAGCGTCTCTTCCTGCAAGCCGATCTGAACCCGGCAATCTTTGCGAGGAACATCAAAATCGATGTGACTTTGCATGTGTGACGGCATGCCCGGCTGAAGCGATTTCTCAGACCGATGGAATCGACAAGTCCCGATGTGATCGATATAACGAGATTGTGCTCAGCAAGGGGCCGATAAAAATACGTTGTGGCCGGTGTGTCCGGGCATGCCCGGTCGGAACCCAGGGATAGAGAGAGGATGGATCCGCGACAATTCAATGGTGCTAAACTTGTGTTAAAATAAACCTCAGGATATTGATTTTTTTCTTGTATTTATTGATTGTTGGATATATAAAAAACATTTAACCAGTTTTTGTAGATATTAATAAATTCAGTAAGTTACACGGGCTCGTCAAACCACAGCCTTCGTGACTTGACATAGAGACACCCTTTTTACGGCCGATTTACCGGGGTAGTGAAGGTGTTGGACATGCGGGAACGCTCTGCAGCAGTTGACCGGAAGACAAAAGAAACGGAAATCAGCGTAAATCTTAATATTGACGGAAACGGAACGCACGATATCTCAACCGGCGTTCCGTTTTTTGATCATATGCTGACCCTGTTTGCCGTTCACGGTTTCTTCGATTTTTCCATTCAAGCCAAGGGTGATGTAGACGTCGATTTCCATCACACGGTGGAGGATGTGGGTCTGGTTCTCGGCGACGCCCTGAATAAGGCATTGGGGGACCGGAAAGGGATTGTTCGTTATGGTCATGCCGTAACGCCCATGGATGATGCATTAGGTGCTGTCACCATCGATTTGTCCAATCGACCGTATTTCGTATTCAATGTTTCTTGCCCCGGCCTCTCCGCCGGCCAATTTGACGTTTCTTTGACGAAAGAATTTTTTAGAGCCTTTGCAGTGCGGGGAGGGATGAATCTCCACATTAATCTATACTATGGTGAAAACGAACACCATATTATCGAATCAATTTTTAAAGCCGCAGGTCGCGCACTTGATCAAGCCACAGGATTTGATGAACGGATTCAGTCGGTTCGGTCATCAAAAGGGGCTTTGTAGTTTCGTCTTTAACCATCAATACAATTAAAACCTTCCCACGAGGCCGTCATGATTGACAAATTGAGACCATCCAAGATTATCCGCCGCTGTGTCATATTGATCATGGTTTTTTTCGTTTTCGGATGTAAATCGAAAGTCGTTTCTCCTGAAAAAACTGCCGAGTCTTATCATTTCAAACGGGTCGCGATTGTTCCCTTCCAGAATATGACTGAGAAGTACGGAGAAAAAGTAACGATCCGAGGAGGGATTTCCGGCCGGTTTTATACGACGGATAAGGTGGCGGAAGGCGCGGACTATCTCTTAACCGGTCGCATGACGACTTATATTCAAGGGCGGAAAAACCTGGAACTGATACCCGTCAGCCAAACGGAGGGTGCATTTTCAGGGGTGCTTTCAAAGGAAGGGGGCAAGGAACTGTCTGAACTGGAAATGATCGTCCGGGTGGGTCAGGAACTCGGTGCAGAAGCCGTGGTGGTCGGAAAAATTTACCGATTTATCGATCGTGACGGGACCGATTATTCTGTTAGATCTTCCGCATCCGTTGCTTTCGATGTTTTTTTAATTCGCGTCGAAGACGGCCGCGTGATCTGGAGTGGTCGTTTTGATGAATCGCAGCGGTCCTTAACTGAAAATCTTTTCGATATCGGCACGTTTATGAAGAGAAGGGGACGATGGGTGACCGCTGAAGAGATGGCCATAGACGGCTTAAACGATCTGTTAGAGACCTTTCCGGCACAATGAACATCATTCCCGCAGTAGATATCAAAGACGGTAAATGTGTGCGGTTGCTCCAGGGACAAATGGAGTCGGAAACCGTATTTTCCGATGATCCTGCTGCCATGGCCCGGCAGTGGGATCTAATGGGCGCAGAGTTGATTCATGTGGTGGATCTGGATGGCGCGATTAAGAAAAGCCCGCAAAACCTTCGAACCATCAAAAGGATTGTTAAAACCGTTTCAGCACATGTCCAGGTGGGAGGAGGGATTCGGAATCTGGAAACCATCGATCAATATTTAAATTTGGGGGTCAAGCGGGTAATCATCGGAACCGAGGCCATCCGAAATCCAAAACTTGTTGATGCGGCGTGCAAAGATTTTCCCGGCCAAATTGTGGTGGGTATTGATGCCCGAAACGGTCTAGTTGCTATTGAAGGGTGGACGGAAAATACAGAAATTGAAGCCGTTGAACTGGCGAAACGATTCGAAGACAGCGGGGTTGCAACGATAAACTTCACGGATATCCACCGCGACGGGATGCAAACCGGTCCAAACCTTGAGGAAACCCGACGGCTTGCCGAAGCCGTGAACATTCCGGTGGTGGCGTCCGGCGGGGTATCCACCTTGGAGGACATTAAGAACCTGATACCCCTTGAGCAAGTTGGTGTTGTGGGCGTGATAACCGGTAAAGCATTGTATAGCGGAACGTTGAATTTTGAGGAAGCCCTTCGATTGGTAAATCAGGGGAAACAGTAATGCCGTAACGGCTGGAGAACACCTGTTTTCCTAAAAAATTGAAAAAAACCAGCCACTTGTTTTTTTATTAAACGTGTTTATGTTTTTGAAGAATCCCGTGACGGGATGTTTGGCGGTCGGGTAAAAAGACAAATTGGAGGATGCCCCTTGTGGCATTTTTTATCCCTGAAGATAAAATTACAGAAATCCGAAACCGAGCCGATATCATAGATATTGTTTCCGAATCCGTGCTGCTGAAAAAGGCCGGTCGGAATTTTGTAGGGCTTTGTCCGTTTCATTCCGAAAAAGCACCGTCTTTTACCGTAAGTTCTGAAAAACAGATGTTTTATTGTTTCGGTTGCGGTGAGGGTGGAAACGCCTTTCGGTTCTTAATGAAGAACGAAGGTCTCACATTTCCCGAAGCGGTCAAGCGGTTAGCTAGGCGTTACGGAATTGAAATACCAACCGAGCGCTTGTCCGCGACCAAGAAACAACAGCTCAGTGAGCGAGAACGGCTGCTTTCCATAAATCGGGCGGCCATGGAGTTCTTTTGCAACAACCTGCTGAATGAGAGTTTCGGGAAAAAGGCACAGGCGTATTTAAATGGGAGAGGGTTTAGCCGGGAAATTATTCAGCAATTCAATCTCGGATATGCACCGGGCGGATGGGATCGGCTCTCCAATTATTTTTCGAGTCGAAAAATTCCGCTTGCGCTTGTGGAAAAAGCAGGATTGATCATCCCCAGAAGAAGCGGAAGCGGGTATTACGACCGGTTCAGGGAGCGGATTATTTTTCCGATATTTGATTTGGGATTGCAGGTGATCGGGTTCGGCGGGAGGGTCATGGATGAATCTTTGCCGAAATACCTCAATTCTCCGGAGTCGCCTGTGTACTCAAAAAGCCGGTCCTTGTACGGGCTCCACCGGGGCAAGCAAAAATGCCGAGAAACGGAAACGGTTTATATTGTTGAAGGCTATCTGGATCTGATCAAGTTGCATCAATTCGGTATCGAAAATTCAGTTGCCACCTTGGGAACCTCTCTGACGGAAGATCACATCCGGCTCCTTAAGGGATTTGCCGGAAGAGCGATCCTCGTATTCGACTCTGACGATGCCGGACTCAAGGCTGCCCATCGTACCGTGGGTATTTTTATGAAAGAAGAAATGGAAGCACGGATAATGGTACTTCCCAAAGGGCAGGACCCGGACTCGTTTTTATCTGAGTTCGGATTTCAAGCCTTCATGGATCATTCCGACAAGGCAATGGGGATGATGCAGTTTCTCACGGAAACTGCTGTGGAAAAATACGGACTCTCAGTGGAGGGGAAGATTCGTATTCTAAAAGATATGCAAGTGCCGCTGGCTTCGATCCAGGACGGAGTGGACAGATCGCTTTACACCAAAGCATTGGCGGAACGCATTGGGGTTGATGAAGCCAGTGTATTAGAGAAAGTTCGATCGGCCGCAGTACAGGAATTTGTGCAACGAAAACGGCAGCCGGGCCAGACAGAAAATTCCTCCTCAGGAAAACGTGAAAACTCGACCGTTGAAGGCCGTGGCCATCGTATGGAAAGACACATCATCGCCATGATGCTTCAATTTCCCGATATTCTGCCTGAAATCGAACGGAAAGGGATACTGGACCGTTTTGTAAATGATTCTCTTCAAGCCATCGGTCGGACGGTGTTGCACCATTCCGGCCGACCGGTGTCTGAGATTATCGATTCGATCCAGGAGGAAAAGCTGCATACTCTGGCTGTCGGTTTAGCCATGAAAGATAATGTATGGGACCATGACGGTTGCCTGAAACTGCTTCAACAGTTTGAGAGGAGCAGAAATCGGCAAAAAGATCATTTGATGGACGAGATTAAATCAGCGGAAAATAAAAAGGATCATGCCCTTCTTTTGGAGCTGCTCCGAAAGAAACAAATGCAATTGACTCAAGGCCAATAAGTCTTCAGGAGGCGCAAATAAATGGCAAAAAAATCCGGTACAAAACGGAAGACTTCCAAAAAAATAAATAAAAAAATTCTAAATGAATTGATTGAAAAAGGTCGGAAGCAGGGATATTTGACCTATGACGAGCTGAACAATATGCTGCCCGATGAGATGCTTTCAGCGGAGCAGATCGATGAAACCCTGATGATGTTCGATGAGCTTGAGATCGACATCATCACTGAAGACAAACGAAAGATTGTTGCTTCCGAAGATAAGCAGACAGCAAAGAAAACGCGACTTACTGAAGTCAGCGTAACCGATTTCGGAACGGTGACCGACCCGGTGAAAATGTATCTCCGTGAGATGGGATTGGTTACGTTGTTAAGCCGGGAAGGGGAGATCGTGATCGCTAAAAAGATAGAAGCCGGCGAACAGGAAGTGTTAAAGGCGCTTTTGGATACCAAGACCGGTGTGGATAGTATTTTACAGCTTGGCGAACAGATTGAAACCGGATCGCTGCGACCGAAGCATGTTCTCAGAGATGTTGATGAGGGCGATACCTATGTAGACGAAGTTCTCCAGATAGAGAAATTTCTAAATACCATCCGTTCGATCAGGGAAATAGATGATGAGAATAAAGAGCTTCGGGAGAAACTGTTTACCGCCAAATTGAAATCTGAAGAAAGGCGAAGGACTCGAAGATCCATCGGACGCCGAAACAGAAAAATTTTTGAATTGCTCAGAGAATGGCGCCTAGAGGGGAATGTCATCGACAGATTGGAAAGAACCATCCGGGAGCATATCGATTGGTATGATGCCATGAACAACCTGCTTTACATGTGCGCGGAAACCACAGAATCGACAATTTTAGACCTCCGCGCCAATGTCGGTACTGAGAAAAAATTTATAAAATGGGCCAAGAGTCAATGTGATCTGGACAAGGAAGATATTGCAATCCTTTACTCGGAGTTCAAAAAGATCGATCAGCAGGTTACCGAAATGGAATACAAGATCAAAGCCAATGCAAAGACCTTAAAGCGGGTGGTGGTCAGTGTAGATGAGGGACGATTTCGGGCTAAAGAGGCCAAGAGCGAACTCATCAGAGCCAACCTGCGGCTGGTGGTCAGTATTGCCAAGAAATATACCAATCGTGGCCTGCAATTCTTGGATCTCATTCAGGAAGGCAACATCGGCCTGATGAAGGCTGTGGATAAATTTGAATACCGACGGGGATACAAATTCAGTACTTACGCCACCTGGTGGATTCGACAGGCCATTACTCGTGCCATTGCCGATCAAGCCCGAACCATCCGGATTCCGGTCCACATGATCGAAACCATTAACAAGCTGATCCGGACATCCCGATACCTGGTCCAGGAGTTGGGGCGCGAACCGACACCCGAAGAAATTGCACAAAAAATGGAAATTCCCGTTGATAAGGTCCGCAAGGTGCTGAAGATTGCACGAGAACCCATTTCACTTGAAACCCCCATCGGTGAAGAAGAAGACAGTCATCTTGGAGATTTTATAGAAGATAAGAAGTTTATGCTGCCATCAGAGGCCGCCGTCAGCCTAAACCTGGCCGAGCAGACCCGTAAAGTATTGGCAACACTTACTCCGCGCGAGGAGAAGGTATTGCGGATGCGATTCGGGATCGGTGAAAAAGCAGACCATACCCTTGAAGAAGTCGGTCAGGATTTTGCCGTAACCCGGGAGCGAATCCGGCAAATCGAAGCCAAGGCCCTTCGAAAACTCAGACACCCGACGCGAAGCCGAAAACTAAAGAGCTTCATTGAAATGTAGTACTTGACAAAACCGGCCACGGGCGTTAGAGATGCGTTGATATTCATGGGCCCATAGCTCAGCTGGAAGAGCCACCGGCTCATAACCGGTCGGTCCCTGGTTCGAATCCAGGTGGGCCCATACCCGACAGATTAGCGGGAGAGTACTTGCATGCTAAGTCAACTTAATGATGATATTGAAAAGGAATAAATATTGTAAAATTACGACATGGATGATTCATCCGGGGTGTCGATTACTCTGAAGGCGCGGCTTTGAAAAGGCCGCGCCTTTTTAGTTGGGAAAACGATGAGGGCAAACATATCCGACATCATTAAACTGCTGGAAGATATTGCACCATCACGCTTTGCAGAGGAATGGGATAACGTCGGTCTTCAATTGGGAAAGAAAGATTGGCCGGTCCGGACCGTCTGGGTTGCCTTGGATCCCCTTCCCGAAGTCGTAACGGCTGCATGCCGGGAGAAAGTAGATCTTTTAATCACGCACCACCCGCTGATCTTCCGCCCCTTAAGGAGCCTGGACTTCGATACCCCTTTGGGTGCCGTTTGCCAGAGAGCTATTGAAAACCGGCTGGGGATCCTTTCAGCCCACACTAATCTGGATGCCGCTGCAGACGGTATAAACGATGTTCTGGCATCAAAAATCGGGCTTAAAAATGTAAAGGTTCTTGGCGATGAAATATCGGGCGAGGTAAATCCACTGTTGCCGGTTCGTTCCGGCCTGGGTCTCGGCCGGATCGGAGAGCTTGAAGACCCTTTGGCCTTTGGCGCTTTCGCAATCTCTGTAAAGGAGAAATTAGGGCTATCGCATGCAAAGGTGACGGGGCCCCTGGATTTAATCGTTTCCAAGGCGGCAGTATGTTCCGGAAGCGGTTCCGGTCTTCTGGGCCATTTCTTTTCTTCCGACGCACAGGCCTATGTCAGTGGAGATTTGCGTTACCATGATGCGCGTGATGCCGAGGCGCAAAATCTTGGATTGATCGATATCGGTCACTTTGCATCCGAACAGATTATACTGGAAGTGTTGACCGAGCAACTTCAAGTCCGGTCCACTAAAGCCGGTATGGATGTGACTATCAAGGTTTGCAGGCTTGAAAAGGACCCGTTTGTGATTATATAATCAAATGCTTAAGAGAAAAGGTGGATTATCATGGAATCGGGAATAAAATATGGAATCGATTGACAGAGAACAACTCGAAATATTGGCTAAACTTCAATCAGTGGAAACAGAAACCAACATCATTAACACCAAGCTGAACATTGTTCCGGGAAGGATTTATTCCCTCGAACAGGAGATTCAGGCATTCGACCAAAGGCTCTCGGATGAATCCACCCGTTTAGATGTGCTGCAGAAAGCGTATCGTAAATATGAATTAGATGTTAATGAGAATCTTTCCAAAATGAAAAAGAGTGAAGTGAAATTACGCGGGGTTAAAACCAATAAAGAGTACCAGTCTACCTTGAAGGAAATAGAAGATATCAAGGCCATCAATTCCGGAATCGAAGATAAAATGATCGATTGCCTGGATGAGATGGAAGAAGTGGAAAAGTATCTTTCCACCAAAAAGGATGAGTTTCGTGTGCTCAAGGATCAGATTGAAGTCGAAAAAGATGCCATTCATCAGGAATCTGAAGCCGGAAGGGCCAGGATTAAAGAGATTCAGACGGTGTGGGATGCTGTTTCAAAACAAGTAGATCCGGAACTCATGAAAACGTACCTGCGGGTACAAGATCAACGGGGGGTGGCGATCGTTGCGGTCAAAAAAGCAGTGTGCCAGGGGTGTAATCTGAATATTCCGCCCCAGATGTTTAACGAGCTTCAACGGGGGGACAGTCTCAGGTTTTGTCCCCACTGTCAGCGAATCATATATTGGAAAGAGGCGTGATCCTTAACCTTTAACCATAGGCCCTTAACTGTTATTTTTGTGCTTTTTTTGGCAGAATATTTTTGAATGCAATAATAAGCTGCTCAAAGAAGTGCCTAAAATTAAAAGTGCCTAAAATGCCTAAAGTTGTGGAATTCTATCCTTTTTATAAAAAAAGATAGAGCAAAGCGATACCTTAACTT
>DUZK01000175.1 GCA_013349495.1 Deltaproteobacteria bacterium | reverse complement strand
CGGTGAAGCCGTTGTCTTTCATGAAGATGGAACCGTCCGAACCGCAAAGATGCACTTCCGCTGCGTGTCCGGTGGGTGAATAACAGGCCGTGGAGCCTTCGATGACACCGATGGCGCCGCTTTTAAACCGGAGTATGGCCACGGCAATATCTTCAACTTCAATCCGCTTGTGAATGGATCGGTCTGCAAATGCGGAAACCGAGATTACATCGCCTGCAAGGTAATAGAGGAGATCGATGGTGTGGATGGACTGATTCATCAAAGCGCCGCCGCCGTCGAATTTCCAGGTTCCCCGCCATTTTCCGTTGTCATAGTATTGCTGGGTGCGATACCACTTGATGTAAGCATCCGCCATGGTGATTTTACCCAACCGACCGGCCTGAACCGCATTTTTAAATATTTGCGACGCTTCGTTGAATCTGCGTGGAAAAATCCCGGCCAGCATCACGTTGTTTTTTTTGCATTCCCGGATCATTCGATCCACACGCTCCAGGGTAACCTCCAGGGGTTTTTCACAGATGATATGTTTGCCGGCCGTTGCCGCCTGCGCCGCCGGTTCCAGGTGAGCGCCGCTGGGTGTTGCGATGGTTACGATATCAAGGTCCGGGTGTCTCAGGAATTCATTATAGTCATTATAAGCCTTGCAGTTAAAGGCCTTGGAAACCTTTTCGGCATTGGCCATGTTTCTTGAAAACACGCAGGTCAGATATCCGCCTTTCATGGCTTCGATTGCCCGGGCGTGAAAATGAGAAACCATGCCGCAGCCCGCAATTCCGAAACCGTATCTGCTCTTTTTTGTCATCATCTACTCCTTTTAAGTGAGTTTTTCCGGAAGCGCCAGCGGTTCAAACGGGGAAGTCAGGGCTTTCTCCCGGGCCTTTGCCAACAAGGTATACTTGGTTACGATGCAGGAACGGACCTCGGGAGGTTGTATGCCGGCATCCAAATGCTCGAAAAATTCATTCCGCACCATATAAAAATGCTCTTCATGGGTGGTTCTAAATGCATCGGGAATTTGGATGCGCAATTTATCCTTTTCTTTTTGAACCGCAAGGCCCGGATAGGTGTCGGACCACAGGGCCAGGCGGTTTTTTACCGCGTCCAATATCTCGTCCGGATGAACCCTTGGAATGACCAGAAGCTCAACACTGAAGCCCGTTTCCGCAAGCTGGCGGATGAGCAGGTCCGACCGGGTTCCCTTGATGTGGGAGTAATGCGTGTCTCCGCCGCCTTCGGGTATTTCGAGATCCCATAACGCACGGATATGGACCGGCACCCCTTTTACCCGATATTGAATGTCCCCGTTGCAGAAATAATGAAGCGTATTTTCGGCAACATCCGTCATTACCGAGTCGGGAAACCCGTCGGTGAGGGTGATTTTCCGAAACTTGTCCAACGGCACTTTTGTCGACCAGCGGCGGCCGTCGAGGATCTTGATATCGGTTGCGTAATCAATGGGTGTGGCCGGAAAAAGCATCCAGTGGACCAGATCAACGAGATGGGTGGACACATCGATAATGCCTTCCCCTTGTATGCGAACATCAAAATACCAGGGCGGTCTCACCAACGGCATATTGTTTACGATCTTATACAGGTGATGAACACTTTCCTTTATTACCGAAGGGCTTCCGTCCGTATCCACTCGTATCTCGCCGAATATATCCCTGCTGGCGACGAGTCTCTTTTGAAGGATATTTGTAATCTCATACCGCTCGGTCATGATGTCCATTGTCAACGGACGGTTTTCGTTCATTGCCGAATTAAGATGCGGCAATGCGTTGTCTGTCGTCACCCACGGTTTGTCCGCCAGGATGCTGAAACCTGCGCTGTTTAACCGTTCGATCAGCTCCATCCGGGTGTTGTTCCTGCCGGCCAGAACGACCACACCCCCTTTTCTTTCAGTAATCAATTTTTCAAGAGCAGCCGGGCCTTGATTCACATGAATCTTCCATCGGGTCGGGTTTGAATCTCTCTGATTATATGAACCGATAATGTCCACGAAGCGATCCAGGTCCGGACCGCCTTCTGAGTAGACAAAGATTTCGTCGGACAGGCTCGGATGGGATTCTCGGAACACCAGGGCTGCGTGAAAATGTCCGGGATTAAGAATTAATAGTGTGTGTTTCATCTTCAGACTCCTGCGTAAGCTGAAAACCCCCCGTCCACCGGCAGCACAATTCCGGTAACGAAATGGGATTGGTCGTTTGAGGCTAAAAACAGCAGCGCTCCCTTTAAATCTTCCGGTCGGCCAAACGCTTCCATGGGGGTGTGGGTGATGATTTTATTTCCCCTCGGGGTAAGGGTTGTGCCGTCCGCCTCATATAGAAGGAATTTGTTCTGGGAGGTGGAGAAGAAACCTGGGGCAATGGCATTCACCCGGACGTTCATCTTGGCAAAGTGTACGGCCAGCCATCGGGTAAAATTGTCCACAGACGCTTTGGCGGCGGAATAAGCGGCTACTTTTGTGAGCGGGTTAGTGGCGCTCATGGAAGATATGTTAATGATGTTGCCGCTGCCCGATTGGATCATGCGTTTTCCGAATACCATGCACGGGAGAAGGGTTCCCATAAAATTCAGGTCGAATACGAACCTAAAGGCTTCCATATCCGTTCCGAAAAATCCCCGGGCCAGGTCTTCATCACCAGAACCTTCCAAAACCTCAGACTGGGTTACCGCTTTCGGTGTATTTCCGCCGGCTCCGTTAACCAACAAATATACGGAGCCGAAGGCATCCTGAATATGCTCCTGCGCGTTTTCAAGATCCTCTCGAATCAGCACATCCGCCCGAATGGGAAGCGTTTTTTCAAACCCGTTTGCTTTCAGTTTTTCGCTTAAATCGATCAGCTTCTGCTCCGTTCTTCCCAGCAGCGCCACTTTGGCGCCTGCCTCGCATAGCGCTTCCACCATCGTGGAACAGAGGACGCCGGCAGCACCGGTTACAACGCACACTTTGTCTTTTAAATCATCATACATCGTCATGGTTCATCCTCGCCTTGTCTTTTGTGTTTGTGAAACAGTTTAAAAACAAAACTACAAAAGCCTCTTTAAACAGGATAAGACCGGAGAGAAGTTTTCCGGTGAAACAACCAGGAGATGATCTTCGATCTTCTGGCCGTCCATGTAGTCATTGAGAAAAAATCCGCTGCCATCCATTCTGAAGATCTTCCCGCCTGCAGCTTCGATAATCACCCGTGCGGCTGCAAGCCCCTTGTAGGATTCATTGGCGATGAGTGCGGCATCTGCGCGTCCTGTGGCAACATAACAAATGTGGGCGGTGGTGCACCCCAGGCCGCGGATTTTACCGGGAAAGCTGGTTTGATATTGCTGGTGGAACCGGGAATAGGTGAGCAACAGGCTTTCATCATTTACATTTTTTTGATTTGCCACGGTTATCTTTTTTTCACCCCGATAAGCGGATCGATCGGCCTGTGCATGAAACAGGTCTCCGGTTGCCGGCATATAGAACAGGCCGAAGATGGGCCAGAAATTCTCAAGCAATGCCAGAGAAATGCCCCAGATGGGGATGCCGGTTTGGAAATTGTCTACACCGTCGATGGGGTCATGGATCCAGAGATATCGTCGTTCATCATGTGTATATCCGTCATTTCCCTGATTGTTTTCAAACAAGAGATGTTCCGGGTAATGATCGTGCAGCTTCGTTTCGAAAACACTCGCTAATTGAAGCTCGGCAGCGGTCACGAGATCTTCGTCAAATTTCACACCTGTTTTGCCTTTGCCGTAATAGGATAAAGCCTCCTCTCCCAGCCGGACAACCAATTTCTTTGCAAATCCCGATAATGCTTCAATGCCATGGGCCTGGTCTGCTGCCATTCTTCCTCCTTGTTGAGGTTTGATTATATCACAGGAGCCTTGGTGGGAATGATATGATACATAAAGAATTTATTCTATTAAATTTATCAGAAAGCCGGGGGATGGCAAGAAAAATCTTTTTGAAAAAACAGCTTGACTTGCTACGTTGTGGTACATACTGTGTAAACAAGGCAATTGTCTCTTAGGGTTAACCGTTAACTTCTCAACAAAACCTTAAACCTCCTTCCAAGGGGCAGCATCCTAGGTGGCTGCCCCACCTTTTTGGGGTCGTTCCGCTTTTCCTTTGAAATCAAACCAGTTGTTGCCAAAAAAAAGACCCCGGAAAGCTAGGGTTGCTTTCCGGGGCTTTTTTCGGTCATAGCAGGTAAAAATCGGGTTGCTTTAAGGGGAGGTGCACTATGACCGCATGGGCAGCTGCATCGGGGTCCAGATCGATAACAGACCTTGCCCAGAATGATATTAACCACGCTTCTAACACAATATATGGAATCGTGTCAAGTAAAATTATCAATATATAGTATTAATCGGTATTGCACACAAAAACCGCTCGATATGCGCGCCCATCAAAGGATCAGGCCGCTGCCACTAACATTATCCCAAGCAAAAACGGGTATTGATAATGCGCCTTGTCCCGGCAGGCATGGAATGATATATCCTAAATAATTCTATTAACGGGGACGATATCATGGAACATCAATTGAGCCTGTTTCCTTCTGCCGATTCATCGAAACCCGGCGATCTTTTTCTTCCCCGCGACAGCAACGCCCTTGATGAAATGTTTGCGGCAAGCCATCGGTTTAGAAGCGGCTCGGAATATATGGATCTTCTCCGGTTCATTTCCCGTTTTCCGAAATATTCCCCTTTTAACGGACTCTTGTTGTATATGCAGAGTCCAGACATCACAGATGTGGCAACGGCGGGGGCCTGGAAGCGGCGGTATCAGCGCAGCATCAAATACAATGCCCGCCCCTTATTGATACTGGCCCCCATGTCTCCGGTTCGTTTTGTGTTCGATTTGGCGGATACGGAGGGAGAGTCGGTGCTGATCGATCCGAGCCTTCAGAAAAAGGATTCCCGGCAGCTTACGGATATGCTGGGCAACACCATACACAATTGCACGCTAAACGGCATTATTGCACGTGGGGTTCAATTGGCGCCTCAAACAGCATCCAGTCTCATCCCGGTGACCGGCGATTCTTTTCAGAAATACGAAGCATTGGGAATCGAACCGCATATGAATTTCCTGATTCTCCTGAATGAATCCCTCGATTTGGCGGATAGGTATGCAGGCCTTGTTTATGAGCTTGCCAAAGTGTTTTGCGGTCATTTCGGTATCAGTGCAAATGCATGGTGGCAGGATAGAAAAGATATATCACCGGCGATCAGTGACATTGAAGCGGAATCGGTGGCATTTCTGGTTTGTCAAAGAAAATCTTTGGATGAATGCGCTAAAGGATTTCTTGCACCGTGCCGAATACCGGGAGAGAATATACCGGTTATCGGACTTTCCATTGTTTTTAATGCCACAAGCTATATCGAAGATATGGGAAAAGCGCGATGGAAAAAGCCCAAAAGACAGGGTCGCAATTGAAAGGGCCGAGAGCAACGGGCGAGCATGAATAAAGCAGTTCTGATCATCGTCTTGTTTGCGGCAGCGACACTCCCGGTGCCATCCGGTTTATGTGACATCTACACCTATGTGGATGAAAACGGCGTCAGGCATTTCACCAATGTGCCCCACTTGGCGAGCGTTCGGTACAATGTCTATATCACGGAACCCTCAACCTACCCCCCCAAAGCATCTGTAAATACCCGGTATGACCATTTGATTGCCGAGGCTTCAAGACGTTTCGGCGTGAACGAACCGTTGCTGAAGGCGATGATCAAGGCCGAATCGAACTTTGATCCACGGGCGGTTTCAAAAAAGGGAGCCAAAGGACTCATGCAACTGATGCCCGAGAACATCCGTGCTTTTCGGGTGAGTGATCCTTTTAATCCCCGGGAAAATATTATGGCCGGAACCCGCTATTTTAAACGGATGATCAACCGTTACGGCGGAAAGCTTTCTTTTGCCATCGCCGCTTATAACGCAGGCCCGGAAAAGGTCGATCAATACCGGCGGGTGCCTCCATTTATAGAGACACAGGATTTTGTCGAGCGGGTGCTGTCATACTATCGGGTGTTTCAAAAGGGATAGCATCCTAATCTTATATAGGCTCAACCCAACCCATGGGATCTTCAGACTTGCCGTACTGAATATCCGTTAGCGCCGTGTACAACCGCATGGATATCGGCCCCACTTTCCCGTCTCCGACGGTCAGGCTCTGTTCGCCGTATTTGATTTCACCCACCGGCGATATGACGGCCGCAGTACCGGAACCGAAAATCTCCTTAAGTTTTCCGGAGCCGTGAGCTGAAATTAACTCATCGATACTGATTTTACGCTCCGATAACTTTAAATTCCAGTGTTTTGCAAGTTTAATCACGGAATCTCTGGTTATTCCGGGAAGTATGCTCCCTTGGAGTTTCGGTGTGATAATCTCATCATCGATGACGAAGAAGATATTCATGGAGCCGACTTCTTCGAGGTACTTCCGTTCAATCCCGTCCAGCCACAGAACCTGGGTGTATCCCTTTTTATGTGCCTGGGAGCCTGCATACAGACTTGCCGCATAGTTTGCGGGTGTTTTTGCTTCTCCAACACCACCGGAAACGGCTCTGACATGATTTTGGGTCACCCAGATTTTTATCGGGTTGAATCCTCCGGGGTAATAAACACCCACAGGAGAAAGAATCACGAAATAACGGTATGTAAACGATTCCCGAACCCCTAAAAACGGGTCTGTGGCGATTACGGTGGGGCGGATATACAAGGAGGTTTCAAATAGGCTCGGTACCCATCGTTCTTCCAGCTTCAGCAGCTCTTTCAGTGCTTCCAGTGCAAAAGCCTCATCGAATTCAGGAATGCATACAAGTCGACACGATCGATTCATTCGACTGAAATTGTCTTTCGGACGGAACAGTTGAATCTTGCCGGAGTCCGTCCGATAGGCCTTAAGACCTTCAAATACGGCCTGCCCGTAGTGCAGGACTGCGGTTGCAGGATCCATCAGCATGGGTTGATACGGTTCGATCCGCGGATTGTGCCAGCCTTGATCCGGATTGTAATCCATATTGAACATGTGATCTGTAAATAAGGTCCCGAACCCTAATTTTGTGTCTTCCGGCTTTTCTTTTAATGTTTCGGCTTTCTCAATCGTCAGTTGCATCTGATCCTCCTTGTATAATCAGTCGAAATACCGGACATAAGCGTTCTTCCGATATGAAAAAACATTGGATATCCTATGGAGCGAATTTAAATCAAGTGTTAAGTTGCAAAATTGAGCCCAAGGAGGTCTTATAGTCATAAAAAAGAATAACTTGCAAGGTTAAGCCGGGATGTTTGAAATTTTTTCGATTACTATCTTGACTTTTCTTATCCATCCCGTGATATTTGTCCTGTTTCAAAAACATTGTGCTTCTTATCAACGGGTTAAGCACAAATCGGAATTTGGCTTCAGTTCACGTGCTCCACAAGGAACCCTTTTTTTATTCATCAATATAAAGGAGGGCTTATATGAAGACTAGAACGAAGCTCTGTTATTTTTCCCTTATTTTGCTCGTTTTTATTCCTTCCGTGGTGTTCGGAAACGGTTTTGCCACCAATGAACAATCCATCCGCGCGATCGGCAGAGGAGGGGCATTTGCTGCACAGGCAGACGATCCTTCTGCGGTATATTACAATCCGGCCGGGATTGTCCAATTGGAGGGTACACAGGCCACAGGCGGTGTCAGTTTTATCATTCCAACGGTGAACTTTAAGAGCTCGGTAAACAATACAACGCTCAACACCACCGTTGGAAAGGAAACCGATTTGGAGGATAACATCTTTGCGATTCCGAATTTTTATATTACGCACAAACTGTTTGAACAATGGAGCCTTGGTTTCGGTGCATTTTCCAATTTTGGCCTCGGTACGGATTGGCCGGATGATTGGGAAGGCCGATTTCTGATCGGGGGAACCGAAGCCAATTTATCAACCTTCACTCTAAATCCGGTGGTGGCGTACCGGCCGATACAAAAATTGAGTCTCTCAGCCGGTGTGGTCTTTCAGTATTTGAATATCGAACTGAAGAACAAAAGGTTTACCGGAACAGCTTCTGAGCCGAATCAAAAATTAGAGGGCGATAATTGGCAGGTGGGATGGAATGTCGGCGCGCTGTTCTGGTTAACGGACGAAGTAAGACTCGGCGCATCCTACCGAAGTCGTGTAGATCACAGTATTGATGATGGAACGTTTGATATCACTGGAATTTTGAACACGGGCGCCACTGCCGATCTTGAACTTCCGGCAGTGCTCTATTTGGGTGTGAACTGGACACGGGACGCATTATCTCTTGAGTTTAATGCCCATTGGACCGAGTGGTCGACTTATGAAAAATTAGAGGTTTTACTGGATACCGGCTCCACCATCTTAAGCGAGAAAGACTGGAAGGATGTCTGGGCCTATCGTTTCGGGGCTGAGTACAAGCTCAATGAGATGTTTGATCTTCGCGCCGGCCTTGTATATGACGAATCGCCCATACCCGACCGGACGCTGGATATACTGGTCCCCTCCGGTGATCGGTGGTTATTTACCGGAGGGCTCGGTGTCCATTATAATAAGTGGAATTTTGATTTTGCCTACAATTTTGTTTTGGATGAAGATCGAACCGTTGATAATAATGCGGGAGTGTCCGCTGCCGGGACCCTGAGAGGTGAGTTTAAGGATGGTTACACCCACGTTTTTGGGTTTAACGTGAGTTACAAGTTTTAGATACAAACTATAATTTTCATTATCAATTTTATCCGTCGAGTCACCAGGTTCTTCCTGGTGACTTTTTTTTGTGCGGGTGCGGAATATAAAACAACCTGGTTATGCAGTTCGCTCCAGTGATTTTATGAGTCATGGAAGCAACTGCAATGATTTAAACCAGTTGAGGGTTTCAGGTTTCAGGTGTCAGTAACCTCTGGCTGAAACCTGACACCTGAAACCAGCTACCAGGATCGCGGTCAAAGCCAAACAGCAATAGTCACACTTTTTCACTGGACCGAAGTGGATTACCAGATAAAACAATTATTGATCATACCCGAAATCCACCACCTAATTTAATAAAACCCTTTACCAATAAGGAAATACAGTAATTTTGCCTGCACCTTAATATTAAAAACGATACGTATCAAACTGCTGATTATCAAGATTTCCACGAT